>JANXTA010000105.1 GCA_025356395.1 Betaproteobacteria bacterium | reverse complement strand
CGCCATCACGCCGATCGCCCTGGCCCAGGCCACCGCGAAGTCGCTCGATGCCGCGCTGATCCGTCGCCTGCGCTCGGATCGATTCAACATCTTCCAACTCGATGCCACGGCGTATCCCGGCAACAGCGGCAGCCCGATGTTCAACGTCGACACCGGCGAGGTCATCGCGATCGTCAACATGGTGTTCGTCAAGGGGGGCAAGGAGACGGCCCTCACGGCGCCGAGCGGGATCAGCTACGCGATCCCCGTGATCCACCTGGGCCGCATGCTCGAGGGCCTGAAGCTCGACACGACTCCGCCGCGGTAGCGCTCATGCCACGCAAGTACACCTTCGCCGAACTCTCGACGATCTGCCTCCTGCTGGTCGCGCCGGTCATCCGCCTCGGGCTGCTGACCGGACCCGCGGGCAGCGACGACCTGAACTACTTCCATTTCTCGCAGCAGTTGGCGCACTTCGAACACTTCACGCAACTGCATCACCACGCCGGTCGACTGATCTTCCTGCTGGTCGTCGGCGTGCCGGCCGCGCTGATGGGCTCGATCACGTCGGGCGCGATCCTCAACGTCCTCATCCTCTCGCTGCGCGACGTCTTCGTCGTGTGGTTCGTGCGACGCGAGACCGACATGCGTTGCGCGGCCATCGCCGCGGCAATCGTCTCGCTCAACGCGATCAGCGTCACCTACGCCGGCCTGATGATTCCGGACCCGTTGCTGAGCCTGCTGATGTTCGCGTCGGCGGTCACGCTGTACATCGGGCTCGAGGAAGGAAGGAAGTCGCGCGGCCGGCTGGTGGCGCTGGCGGGCGCACTCGCCGCCCTGAGTTATTCGGCCAAGGACGCCGGCATCCTGATCACGGCGCCTTCGATGCTCTTCATCGTCCTCGTGCGCGGCATCGCGTTGCGCGAGCGCGTCCGCCTCGCGGTGCTCTACGTCGTCGGTCTCGTCACGCTGGCCGCGCTCGAGTCGCTCACCTACTGGTTCATCAGCGGCGACTTCCTCTACCGCACGCACGCGATCTCGAAGGTCCACAACGCGACCATCGTCGAGTCGCCGGACCTGGCCGCCTTCATCCACGCGATCTACTGGAACCTGCGCCTCGTCACGGCCTTCGAGGTCGCGAGCACGCAGGTGCTGATCGCCAGCGGCATCGTCTTCGTGGCGGCCATCGCGTCCCGCAGCCGGCTGCTCTTCTTTTCCGCGGCTGGCCTCTTCATCGGTCTCTACCTGATCTTCGGCAGTTCGAGCTTCACGCGCTACATGGCGCTGCCCGTGCAGGACCGCTACTTCGAGCCGCTGGTCGCGTTCCTCGCGGTGAGTGCCGCGGCGCTGGTGTATCGCTTTCGCCAGACGGGTCCGTCGACCTTCCGCTGGGCCACGGCGGCCGTGGCCGCGATGATCGTGACGGCCATCCCGTCGATCACCGCGAATGCGGGCGACGTTGCGTTCTCGGGCGTGGGCCGCAACGCGGGCGTCGCGCTGCGCGCGCTGCACGTCGCGCGTCCCGACCTGCCGATCGTCGTCTCGCCGATGTTGCATCGGATGATCGAGCCGTTCATCTCGCCGCAGCTGTTCGCGAGCCTGCGACCGATGACGGGGACCGTTCCGGTCAAGGCGTTCTATCTCGCGCATCCGTGGGAGCCGGAGACGCCGTCGGCGCCGCTGCTCGCCGAGATGAGGAGGATGCCGATCTACCTTGTCATCGACGAGGACCAGCGTTTCCTCGGCCGCTTCGCCCTCGAGCCGAAGGCACTCGCCCGCGGCGCGACGGTACGCATCGGCGGCGAGTGACCTGCCGAGGTCATCGCCCGACCGGGCGACCGATCACTCGCGCCACTTGCCCGCAGCCTTGAGCTTCTTCATCAGGGCGAGCTGTGGCGCACCGAGGTCGTAGGCGCGCTTGGCGGCTGCGAGCGCCTTGTCGTAAGAGCCGAGCTCGAAGTACATCAGCCCGAGGTTGTAGTCGAGATCGAAATTGGTCGGCTCGCCGCGCAGCCGCTCGGCCTCGTCGAGTTGCGTCTTCGCTTCCGCCATTCGCTTGCGATCCTTCATGTAGCTGGCGTACAGCAGGTGCGGCATCGGATCTTCGGGCATGAAGCGAATCGCCCGCTCGAGATAGCACTCGGCGGGAAAGCGAAGACCCGAGGGCCGCTCGGACTTCATCTTCGTGGCGTAGCGCGACACGGCGAGCAATGCGCGCGGACTGTTGGGGAAGGCGCGCAGCGTGTAGTCGAGGTCGGCGCCGACCAACGCGGCGGTGTTGCCCTTCTTCAGGCTCTCGACATCGGGCGTGAAGTGATAGTCCTCCACGCGATGACGGACGTCGGGCGGAATGGTGCGGTAGTCGAACGGACCGTACTGCCCGGGGGGATTGAGGTCGCCGCAGGAAAAGGGATTGATCCCCTGCTGCGCGTAGGCATCGGCCTGCACGAACGCGAGTGCGGCCAGGGCAGCGCCCGCCAGGGCGCGGCAGGCCGTGAGGCCGGTGGTCTTGGTGAGCGTCATGTCGCCTCGTCGCATCTTCATGGAGTCCTGATGGTCCTGTCGAGCAGATCGGCGAAGGCACGCGCCCGGCCCGCGCGGGAACTCGCGGCGATCGCTTCCGGCGCCGCGATCGATTCGCGTTGTTCGCGGACACGCGCCACGAACGCCGGGATCGCCGCCACGATCGAGGCCACGTCGTCGAGCCTTGCGATCGAGGTCAACCCGGCGCCGCGCAACGTCGCCGCGGTATCGCCGATCGGGTCCGTCAACGCGAGCACCGGTCGCTTCGCGCGCACGTATTCGTACAGCTTCGCCGGGATCTGCTGGTTGCAATTGCTGGCCTGCAAAATCAGCAGGCCATCCACGCCGAGCATCTCCTGCAGCGCGGCATGGTAAGGGATGGCGGGTTCGAGCGAGACCAGGTCGGCGATGTCGTGCTCGGCCGCGAGCGCGGCCAGCATCGGGTCGTAGGCGCTCGCGCGGAGGCGCAGGCAGAAGGTGGCAGCCGACAGGACGCCGGACCGCTTGAGCTGCCCCAATGCGGCGAACAGGGGCCGCGGGTCGCGCTCGTCGGGATAGACCACGCCGCTGTGGAGCAGCACGAAGCGGGCGTCCGTCGAATCTGGCGGCGCCACGCGATCGGCTTCGGCGCGCGCGAAGGTCTCCTCGTCGTAGCCGTTCTCGATCACCACGCTCTTGCGGGCGTCGATGTCGGGATAGCGATCGCGATAGAGCTGCGCGCAGCCCGGTGTCGTAAAGACGCTGGCTGCGGCATGGCGCAAGGCGTCCTCCTCGATCCGCCGATACGCCTTCCACGCGCGCGGGTCCGAGGGATAGCCGTCCTGCGCCATCGGGTCGCGGAAGTCCGCGATCCACGGCAGGCCGCTCCTGCGCGCCAGCGTCGAGCCGATCACGTGCGCCGTCGCGATCGGATAGGTCGACCAGATCGCGTCGGGCTTGTATCGCTTGATCATCGCCATGCCGGCCGACACCGCATCGAAGCGCCACGTGGCCCATCGATCGGGTAATGCGAGCGCACCGGGGTAGCGACCGAACAGCGACAGGTGACGCGCGGTGTTGAGCGCGAATGCGCGCCGCACCACGGTCCCGTCGGGGATCTCGCGCATCTGGTCGTCGCTGGTGTCTTCGTACGCCCGCGGATTCGCGGTCAGCACCAGCGGCTCCCAGCCACAGCGCGGCAGGTGCTGCACGAAGCGCAGCGTGCGCTGGATGCCGCTGCTGCCGCGCAGCGGCGGGAAGTGGTACGCGACCATCAGCAGCCGACGCTTGCCCGCGCTCATGACCCGCCCCTCATGCGATCGCCCGCGCGTCGCCGGACGTCGCATCCTGGTCGGATCGGCGGCGCAACGTCGGCGACTTCGCGACCCGATCGTCGAGCCAGTCGGCCGTCAGTTGCGCGACGCGATCGCGCCACTCGGCGCGGGAGAACGTGTGATCGGCTTCGGCGAGATCGCAGCGCTCGACCCGCGCTTGCAGGGTCAGGCCGGTCCATTCGCCATCGCGCGCCGCGTGATCGACGAACTCGCGACCCGTCAGGTCGTCACCCGAACAGATCAGCAGGATATCGCCGCCGAAACGCTTCCAGCCACGTGCCATGCGGGCCTGGAAGCCGAGGCTCTCTTCGTCCTTTTGCGCACCACTTCGCGCAGCGACCAGCGTCGCGAAGAACCCCTTCAAAGCCCGCAACACGCCGACCTTGCCGCGCAGCAGGTTGCCCCAGAAGACACGATCGGCGAGGCGGCTTCCGTAGTAGTGCTTGAGGTGGGTGCGCGCCAGGCCGGCGTCGCTGCGCACCCAGGGATTGAGCAGCACGAGTTGCCGGACTCGGCCGTCGGTCGGTGCGTAGAACAAGGCGGCCGACGCCGCGTCGCACAGTCCCCAGATCGCCACGCCGGTGATCGCCGGGACCTGCGCGACGAAGGCATCGATGGCGGCGCGGATGTCGCCATCGCGAGCGGTGAAGGGCTGTTCGGGACCGGTGCTGTCGCCCATGCCGGTGCAGTCGAAGCGCATCACGGCGTGGCCGCGTGCGGCGAGATGGCGCGCCAGCAGCACGAACTGTCGATGACTGCCGACGCGGTATTGCGGACCGCCCACCACGACCAGCACGCCGACCGACGACGATGGCCCGGCAGCAGGCAACGTGACGACGCCGACGAGGCTTTCGGCGCCGGCATCGAAACGGAAAGCGACTTCCTCGAAGGCTTGCGGGGTCATGCGCACAGCGCTTCGACGGTCGCGTCGACCAGCCCGTCGCAGCGTTCGATCTCCGCCGTCTGCCAGAACGCGCTGCCGACGACATGCGCGACCGCGACGTCGCTGCCGAGCCCGCGCCAGCGTTCGGCGACCTTCGTCGCGACCGGGCTCAGGCTCGCGCCGGGCTGGGTGGACACCTCGAACCAGCGCACGCGCGGCGGCGTCCGCGAGGTCGGCGCTCCGAGTCGGGCGGCTTCCATCGCATCGGCCAGGGCGGGCGTGAGGCGGTAGCCCGCGACCTCGATCGCGCGACCGGCCGCGAGGTCGGCGCGCGGCGAAGGCTGCGCCACGCGCGCGACCGGTGTCGTGGCATCGGCGCTCGCGGCCTCGCGCAGCAGGCTGTTGACGGTCTTCAAGCGAAGGAACTGACCCAGATGCTGGGCGCCGTTGACCACGGGCTGCCACAGCAGCAGGCCATCGGCCGCCGGCGTGCAGCGGGCGGCGAACTGATCGGCCAGCAAGGCCCCGAAGCGCGTGCCCCAGACCCAGCGCGGCCCCGTGCAGTGGCTCTGCAGCCACGCCCATCCATTCCCCAGATCGGCGAGCCATGCCGCCCATGTCGCATCCTCGAACTCGCCGCCGCTGTCGCCGCAGCCGGCCAGGTCGACCTGCAGGACGGCGAAGCCGGCCGCTGCGAGCGCGCGCGCGCCGTCCGCCGTGGCGGCACGGGTCTTGTTCATCTCTTCGGCGAACGCATGCACGGCGAGCACGCAGCCACGTACGCCATGCGGCCCGGGAACCGGCGCGTGGAAGAAGCAGAAGCGCTGGCCATCCGCGTTCCGCTCGAAGAAAGGCCCGGTGGCCGGTACGGCGTTCGACATCGAGTCCAAGGCGGGTCCCGGATCGTCGACCTACTCGTCGACCTTCTGCTGGACGAATTCGCGCAAGGTTCCGAACGTCGCGAAGGTCTGTGCGCTGATCTCGTCGTCGCCGACGACGACGCCGAAGCGCTCCTCGATGGTGGTGATGACCGAAACCACCGCCATCGAATCGAGCTCGGGCAGGCTGCCCAGCAGCTGCGTGTCATCGGTGAAGCGCTTGGCCCGGTCTCCCAGGCTGAGGATCTCGGCCAGGATGTTCTTCAGTTCGACGTCGACGTTCAAGGGGAATCCTGTGCGGGTGGTGGGGCTCGAAACCGGCATCGCCTTCCTTCATCGGCAGCGCGGCGCGCGACTGAAGGCCCTCTGCACGACCGGGTCGGCTCATGGTTTGGCGGTGAGGGCCGATAGTATAATTTCCCGCCCCGGCTCACCCTCGAACGCCCCGTGCAGATGCGGGGTCGAGGACTGCGAGCGGAGCGCCAACGACCACGATCGCCGGGCAATCGACCGGCGACAAGCGACCCCCCACCACGCTGGACGCGACGCGGCATGCCCTCGGAAGAAATGTTGTCGCTGAATTTTCCCGTCCCTCACGTCCCGAAGAATCCGGTCCTCGGCTGGTCGTCGTTCTCGCGGGCTTCGTCGACCGAAGAACCGATCGCGCTCGCGAAGATGCCCAGCGTCCTGTCGCTGCCCAACAAGCGCTACGTGACGAGTGCCCGCGTCGCCATCGCACTGGCGCTGCAGCGGCTCGGCGTGGGCCACGGCGACCGCGTCCTGGTGCCGGCCTACCACTGCCTGTCGATGGTCGAGCCCATCGTCTTCTGTGGCGCCAAGCCCTGCTTCTTCCCGCTGACCCCGAAGCTCGAGGTGCCGCTCGACGCGCTGGAGCGCTACGACCTTTCTAACGTGCGGGCCATCCTCGTCACCCACTACTTCGGCTTTCCGCAGGCGATGCGATCGATCTGTGCCTTCGCCCACGCCCACGGCATCCCGGTGATCGAGGACTGCGCGCACGCGATCTTCGGGGTCGCCGACGGCAAGCCGATCGGATCGTGGGGTGACTACGCGGCCGTCAGCCTGATGAAGTTCTTCCCGGTCTACGATGGCGGATGCCTGGCTTCGGCGACCAACTCGCTCGACGATCTGCGCCTGCAACGACCCTCGCCCCGCTTCGAGGCGAAGGCCCTGCTGAACTCGATCGAGCGCGGGCTGTTCTATCGACGTTTCCCGGGCATGCAGGCCGCCGCGAAGACGACGCTGATGGTCAAGGACGCGATGTGGCGCGGCTTCAAGCGCATGCGTGCCCGAAGCAACGCGACGCCTTACGCGTATCAGGATCCGGCCGCATCCGAAGGCGTCAACGGCCTCGATCCGGCGTGGCTAGACCGGCGCATCTCGTTCGCTTCGCAACAACTGGTGGAGCACCTGCCGATCGCCCGCATCATCGCGCGCCGTCGCAGCAACTACCTGCGGCTCGACGCGGCGCTGCGTGGCCTGCGCGACGCGCGGCCGCTGTTCGACGGCCTGCCCGACGGCGTCGTGCCGTATGTCTTTCCGCTGCTGGTCGAGCGCCCCGACCGCGTCTTCCGGCGGCTCAAGACCGACGGCGTGCCACTGTTCCGCTGGGAGCGACTGTGGAACGACGAGGCGGCGCTGACCGATCCTCTTTCAGCGCGTTTCGCGACCGAGATCTTCCAGCTTCCCTGTCACCAGGAACTGACCGACGAAGATCTCGAATGGATCATCGAACGCGTGCAGACCGCGTTCCACGAGGCATCGGAAGCATGAGTAGCAACGCAAGATGGCAGGTGGTTCCCGGTTCGGCCTTCGCCAGCGTCGCGGCGCGCTGGGACGCGCTCAACGACACGGGCTTCCGCTCGCCGGTGCTGCATTCGGATTTCGTCGGACCGCTGCTCACGCATTTCGGCGACGGCTCGGAGCGCATCGCCTTCGTGGACCAGGCCGGCAAGGGCTTGCGACGGGCGGCGATCCTGGTCCGCAGCAATCCTTTCGTGCACGACTCCTTCCAGCCCTCGCAGGCCCCGATCGGTCTGTGGCTGCAGGACGACGGCCGGTGCGGGCTGCCCGATCCGGCGCAGATGTCGGCGCTCGCTGCGGCCCTCGGCGCGACCACGGCGATGGTCGGGCTGAGCCAGCTCGATCCCGAGCACGTGGCGCGCAGCGAATCGCCGGATCGCGTGGCGCTCGACTACATCGACACCGCGCGCGTCACCATCACCGGCAGCTTCGACGACTACTGGGCCGCGCGCGGCAAGAACCTGCGCGCCAACATGAAGAAGCAGAAGAACAAGCTCGATGCCGAAGGCGTGGCCCTGCGCTTCGACTGCATCACCGAGCCCGCCGGCGTGGCTGCGGCGATGGTCGATTACGGTCGCCTCGAGAGCGCCGGATGGAAGGCGTCGGGCGGCACGGCGGTCTCGGCGGACAACGCCCAGGGCCGCTTCTATCGCGAGGTCTTCGAGCGCTTCTGCGCGCGCGGCATGGGTCGCATCTATCGCTGCTTCTACGGTGATCAGCTCGCGGCGATGGACCTGTGCATCGAGCATCGCGGCGTGATGGTGATCCTCAAGACCGCCTTCGACGAGACCATCCGCGGCACGTCACCGGCTTTCCTGATGCGCCACGACTACTTCCCCGGCATCTTCGCTTCACAGCGCCTGACGCGTATCGAGTTCTACGGGCGCGTGATGGAGTGGCACACCAAGTGGAGCGACGAGGTGCGCACGCTGTACCACGCGACCACCTACCGCTGGCCGGTCGTCGCGAAGCTCGATGCGATGCGTCGTGCGCGCTCGGCTCGCAAGACCGCCGCACCGATCGCCGAGACGGCACCCGAGGAGACCGCACCGGCATGAACCACCACCTGCTGCATCAACTGATCGCGGTCTCGGCCGCGCGCTCGCCGCAGGCACCCGCGCTGTCTGCGCAAGGCACGGTGCTGGGCTATGCCGAGCTCGCTGCCCGCGTCGAAACCTTCGCCGCATCGCTCGCGGGGATCGGCCTGGGTCGTTCCGAACGCGTCGCGATCTATCTCGACAAGCGCATCGAGTTCGTGGTGTCGGTGTTCGGGACGGCGGCTGCGGGCGGCGTGTTCGTCCCGGTCAATCCGCTGCTCAAGAGCGACCAGGTCGCGTACATCCTGGCCGACTGCAACGTGCGCGTGCTGGTCACGTCGCGCGACCGCTGGTACGGACTGCGCGACGCGCTCGCGGCCTGCTCCGACCTCATGGCCGTGGTGCTGATCGACGGGCTCGACGACGAGCTCGCCGCGAGCAAGCCTGCGGTCCGACTGATCGGCTGGTCCGAGCTGCTCGCCGAGCAAGGTGTCGCCCATCGCGTGATCGATACCGACATGACGGCCATCCTCTACACGTCGGGCAGTACCGGCAAGCCGAAGGGCGTCGTGCTGTCCCATCGCAACATGGTGGCGGGTGCGAAGAGCGTCGCCAGCTATCTCGAGAACCGTCCGGGCGACCGCCTGCTCGCCGTGCTGCCGCTGTCGTTCGATGCGGGCTTCAGCCAGCTCACGACGGCCTTCGCGAGCGGCGCGACCACGGTGCTGATGAACTATCTGTTGCCCCGCGACGTGCTGGGCGCCCTCGGTGCCGAACGGATCACGGGCCTGACCGCCGTGCCGCCGCTGTACATCCAGCTCGCGGCGCTCGACTGGCCCGCGTCGATCACGACGCACCTGCGCTACTTCGCGAACACCGGCGGCCGCATGCCTCGCGCGACGCTCGATCGATTGCGCGCGCATCTGCCGCAGACCAGGCCCTTCCTGATGTACGGCCTCACCGAGGCTTTCCGCTCGACTTACCTGCCGCCCGACGAGGTCGATCGCCGGCCCGACTCGATCGGCAAGGCCGTCCCCAACGCCGAAATCCTCGTGCTCCGCGACGACGGCAGCGAATGCGCGCCCGAGGAGCCCGGTGAGCTGGTCCATCGCGGCGCGCTGGTCGGCATGGGCTACTGGAACGATCCGGCCAAGACCGCCGAACGCTACAAGCCCTTGCCTCGCGCGATCGACGGCGCGACCAGCGGCCTGGTGATACCCGAGATCGCGGTGTTCTCCGGCGACACGGTGCGACGCGACGCCGAGGGCTATCTGTATTTCATCGGAAGACGCGACGAGATGATCAAGACCTCGGGCTATCGCGTCAGCCCGACCGAGATCGAGGAGGCGATCCATGCGACGGGCCTGTTGACGGAGCTCGCGGCGTTCGGCGTCGAACACCCGGTGCTCGGCCACGCGATCATCGTGATCGGCACGGGCAGCGTGGACATGGCGACCCTCAAGCGCGCCTGCCAGAAGGCCCTGCCGGCATGGATGCAGCCGGCCGTGATCGAGATGCGCGATGCCGCGTTGCCGCGCAATCCCAACGGCAAGATCGACCGCAAGAAGTTGTCGACCGAGTTCGTCAATCCTTTCGTCGTGGAAGCGGCACCGTCGTGAACGATCGTCCCAAGCTGGTCCACGCGCCGACCGAAGGTTTCCCGATGCAGGACGATCGGCTGACCGTCGGCGGCATCCCGCTCGATCGCCTCGCCGCACGCGTCGGCCAAACACCCTTCTATGCGTACGATCGCAAGCTGCTGTCGCGACGCGTGGCCGAGCTGCGCGAGCATCTGCCGCCGTCGATCAGCCTGCACTACGCGATGAAGGCCAATCCCATGCCGGCCGTGGTCGACCACATGGCGCGCGAGGTCGACGGCATCGACGTGGCATCGGGCCGCGAGCTGCGCGTCGCGCTCGACGCCGGCATGGATCCCCAGGAGATCAGCTTCGCCGGACCCGGCAAGCACGCGGGCGAGCTCGCGCAGGCCATTGCGTCGGGCGTGCTGATCAATGTCGAGTCGCCCACCGAACTGAAGACCATCGCGCGGCTCGCAAATGAACTGAAAGCAATGGCACGCATCGCGATCCGCGTCAACCCGGACTTCGAACTCAAGTCGTCGGGAATGAAGATGGGCGGTGGCCCCAAGCAGTTCGGCATCGACGCCGAGCAACTGCCCGAGTTGCTGCCGACGATCGCGCATCCGCTGGTCTTCGAGGGCTTCCATATCTTCAGCGGCTCGCAGAACCTCAAGGCCGAGGCCATCATCGAGGCGCAGATCAAGGCGCTGGCCCTTGCAGTCAGGCTCGCGGCGTTCGCGCCAGGACCGGTGCGCATGCTGAATATCGGAGGCGGCTTCGGCATCCCCTATTTTCCCGGCGAGTCGCGCTTCGATCTGGCCGCGGTCGGCGTCCATCTGCACGCGCTCGTCGACGAGGCGAAACGCGTGCTGCCCGAAGCCGAACTGGTGGTCGAGCTCGGCCGCTACCTGGTCGGCGAGGCCGGCGTCTACGTGTCTCGCGTGATCGATCGCAAGGTCTCGCGTGGACAGGTGTTCCTCGTCACCGATGGCGGCCTGCATCACCACCTCTCGGCATCCGGCAACTTCGGCCAGGTGATCCGCAAGAACTATCCCGTGGCGATCGGCACGCGCGCGAACGACGGCGAACGCGAGATCGCCTCGGTGGTCGGGCCGTTGTGCACGCCTCTCGACCTGCTGGCCGATCGCATGGACCTCGCATGCGCCGACATCGGCGACCTCGTGGTCGTGTTCCAATCCGGCGCGTACGGACTGACCGCGAGTCCTGGTCATTTCCTGAGCCATCCACCGGCTGTCGAAGTCCTCGTCTGAAAGCTTCTTTATGCCCATCAAGGCCATCGCGTTCGATGCATACGGAACGATCTTCGACGTCCATTCGATCGCGACGCTGGCCGACACGTTCTTTGCGGGACGCGGCCCCGAGCTGTCGGCCCTGTGGCGCGTCAAGCAGATCGACTACACGCGACTGCGCACGCTGTCCGAGCGCTACGAGCCGTTCTCTAAGGTGACCCGTGACGCCCTGACCTTCTCGGCGCGGTCGATGGGACTGGCGATGGACGAGGAACAGGCCGAAGCCCTGATGAGCGAGTACGACCGGCTCGCGGTATTCGCCGACTCGGCCGAAGCGCTGATCCGACTCAAGGCGTTACGCATCCCGCTGGCGATCCTGTCCAACGGCGACCCGCCGATGCTGCACGCCATCGTCACCAACGGCCGCCTCGACGGGGTCTTCGACCACCTGCTGTCGGCGGACGCGGTCGGCCGCTTCAAGACCGCGCCCGAAGCCTACGAACTCGGACCGAGGGCCTTCTGCTGCGCGGTCGACGAGATCCTGTTCGTGTCGAGCAACTGCTGGGACGCCTGCGGTGCCGCGTGGTACGGCTACCGGAGCTTCTGGATCAATCGCGCGGGTGCGCCGCTCGAGGAACTGGGTATCGAGCCTGCCGGCACGGGCCGCACCATGCACGATGTGATGGCATTCGTCGCGGCCGACTGAATCTCTCCCTTCAAGGCCTGGTCGCGGGAAAGCGCTCGGCGAGAGCGTGCCCCTGGGCCATGGCAGCCTCGGCCTCTTCGGGCGGCATCACCGCGACGGTTCGATCGGTCTCCACGACGTAGGAAGGGGACTTTTCGGCTGCCGAGATGGTCGCTTCGTAGGCCACCTGATATCTGAGCGAAGCGCCGAGGTCCTTGCCGGTGATCATGCCGAAGCGGTAGTCGGTCGACAGCAACGACCACGCCATTCGGTCGCCTTCGCCGGCGAGGATCTCTAGATAGGCGTTGGCATTGCGCCGCCATTCGATGGCGCGCGGGTCGAGCCCGTCGGACCGATAGACGTCGACACCTGTCGGCTCGTCGAGCCGATAGCTGCGCATCGCGTCTCGATTGCCCGCCCGGATCGCCTGATCGAGGAAGCCGAAGCGTTCGCCGAGCTCCGCCGGCGTCACGCCACTGCATGCACGTTCCGTTTCGGCCAGCTGCGCTTTGACGAAGGCCATCATTTTTGGATAGTCCTTCATCGTTCCTCGATCGATCAGCCTCGCCATCTTGTCGGCCGACACACAAAGCGCGTCGGCCTGGTAGACCCGATAGGCGGCCTCCGCGTCACCGCGACGGGTAAGGGGTGCGAGTCGATCGATCTGCGCCGCCATGCCTTCATCGCCGCGTGCGGTCCCGTCGGACGCCAGCGCGGTGGCCGGCGGAGGAGCGCTGGTCTTGGATGCATCCAGGGCCACGGAGATCGTGGCGTTCGCCGACTTCAACGGCACCGGAGGAGCGGTCACATGCATCGGCGCCGTCACTGCCTTCGTGGCTGCCCAGATGCCGCCGAGACCGCCGACGATCGCCAGGACGATCGGCACGGTCAAAGGCAGCCATCGACGACGGATGCGTGATCGCATCGAGAAGAGTGTTCCGGACCGGGCGAATCGTTCGGAATCTAGTCCCGGTGGGGATGGCACGCGCCGCAGTCACCTTTCCATCGGACGACCCGCGAATACCAGCATCGGCGAACCGTTAGACTCCCCCCTCGCGCGCAACGCGCGGCCGAACCATTTCAGACTTTCATCAACGGAGTTTTCATGGCCAACCTTCCTCAGGGCGTGACGATCACTGCAGAGATCACGCCCGAGTACGCGGAAATCCTCACCTTCGAAGCCCTCGATTTGGTCGCAAAGCTGTCACGCGCCTTCGAGCCCCGTCGCCAGGAACTGCTGGCTGCCCGCGTGGAGCGCGCGAAGCAGCTCGATGCCGGCGAACGGCCCGACTTCCTGCCCGAGACCAGGGCGATCCGCGAAGGCGAGTGGAAGATCGCACCGGTCCCCGCGGCGCTCTACTGCCGCCGCGTCGAGATCACCGGGCCGGTCGAGGCCAAGATGGTGATCAACGCGTTCAACTCGGGGGCGGACAGCTACATGACCGACTTCGAGGACAGCAACTCGCCGAGCTGGTCGAACCAGATCCAGGGCCAGATCAATCTCAAGGCTGCGATCCGCCGCACGCTGACGCTGCAGCAGGGCCAGAAGACCTACAAGCTCAACGACAAGATCGCCACGCTGCAGGTCCGCCCGCGCGGCTGGCACCTCGACGAGAAGCACGTGCTGGTCGACGGCAAGCGCGTGTCGGGCGGCATCTTCGACTTCGCCCTCTTCCTGTTCCACAACGGCCAGGAGCAGGTCGCTCGCGGCGCGGGTCCCTTTTTCTACCTGCCCAAGATGGAGTCGCATCTCGAGGCGCGTCTGTGGAACGACATCTTCGTGATGGCGCAGAAGGAAGTCGGCCTGCCGCAGGGAACCATCAAGGGCACGGTCCTGATCGAGACCATCCTCGCGGCCTTCGAGATGGAAGAGATCCTCTACGAACTGCGCGAGCACTCGGCCGGACTCAACGCCGGTCGCTGGGACTACATCTTCTCGTGCATCAAGAAGTTCAAGGTCGACAAGAACTTCTGCCTGGCCGATCGCGCGAAGGTCACGATGACCGCGCCCTTCATGCGCTCGTACGCGCTGCTGCTGCTCAAGACCTGCCACAAGCGCGGCGCGCCCGCGATCGGCGGCATGAGCGCACTCATCCCGATCAAGAACGACCCGGTGAAGAACGAGACCGCGATGGCCGGCATCATCGCGGACAAGCGGCGCGATGCGACCGACGGCTACGACGGCGGCTGGGTCGCGCACCCGGGCCTGGTCGAGGCATCGATGA
>JANXTA010000097.1 GCA_025356395.1 Betaproteobacteria bacterium | reverse complement strand
CCCGAAAACGAGTATAGGCCGGCGACTTTCTGCTGCAACCGCTTTCAGCGCTTGGGAGCCAGCATGGTGCCGAGGCAACTGGGGCTGCCGCAGTAGCACGCGAACTGCTTCTTCAGTGTCGGCGTATAGCGCTCGTCGAGCGACAGCCCGTAGTTGTAGACCAGTTCTTGGCCTTCCTCGATGTCGCGCAGTGCGAGGATGAAGATGCGCGTGTCACCCTTGCCTTCGACCAGTTCCGCTTCGCAGTTGGGTTCGCACGAGTGGTTCATGAATCGCGAGAAGTCGCCGCCGACGTTGCCGTCGATCACCGTGTCGTCGTCGACGCTGAAGTAGAACGTGTGGAACGGCTGCTCGGGGTCGTGCGGATGACGGCGCAGCGCCTCGGGCCAGCCGATCCGTTCGCCGATGTATTCGCAGATGCGTTCACCGGCCTTGATCGGCACGCGGGCCACGACCCCGCGGCCGTGGATCGCCGAGTTGCGCACGGTCGCCTTGCGATTGCGCATCTTTGAGGGCGGCGTCTTCTTGACGGGCGCTACGCGCGTCTTCTTGGAGACGGGTTTGGCGAGCGCCTTCTTGATCGGCTTCTTCGCGGGGGAGGTCTTGGTGGATTTCATGGGATGGCCTGGTCGAGGGCGGAGTTACTTGAGGATCTTGAAGAGGTTGTTGAACTGGTCGGTCCACATCGGCAGGCCCGGGATCGCAGTGATCGCCGAAGTCTGCTTCCTGACCGCGTCCTGCTCGAGGAAAGTCTTGTTGCGCGTGACGAGGACCCACTCGGAACTGGCGTAGTCGTCGTCGTCCGGATCATCGATCAGGTCGATGGCCTGCAGGCGGGCATCGGCGGCGATCTGCGCGACCACCGGCGCCAGCAGCAGGAAGCGATTGGAGACGTGGAACGCGACGATGCCGTCGGGCTTCAGGTGGCGCATGAACACGTCCAGGGCCTCGCGCGTGATGAGGTGGACCGGGATCGAGTCGCTCGAGAAGGCATCGACGGCGATCACGTCGAAGGGCATCGCGGAGCCATCGGCCAGCTCGCGTTCCATCGACAGGCGAGCGTCGCCGAGTGCGATGGAGACGGTGGCCTTGCTGTCGGACAGATACGAGAAGTCGCGATGGGCGATCTCGACCACGGCCGGGTTCAGCTCGTAGATCCGATAGCGGTCGCCGGTGCGGCCCCACGCTGTCAGCGTGCCGGCCCCGAGCCCGATCATCGCGACGTCGATCGGCAGGTCGTCGGGCCGCAGCTTCTGCAGCGCGAGCGCGATGCCGGAGCCGGGGCCGTAGTAGGTCGTGGCCTTGGTCCGCCGCGGGCCTTCGGGATACTGGTCGCCGTGCAGGATCACGCCGTGCAGCAGGTCGCGTCGCCGCTCGGTGCCGCTTCCGCTCTCCTTGACGCGCAGCGCGCCATAGAAATTGCGCGACGCGTGCAGCGTGTCGATCGACAGGAAGCGGTAGTAGCGATAGCCGTAGAAGCCGGTGCATGCGAGCGATGCGACGACCAGCGCGACGGTCCATCGTCGCCAGATCGACACGCCGAAGATGGCCGCGGCGAACGCGATCAGGAAGCCTGTCATCCAGGCTTGATCGGTGCCCGGCATGAACTCGCGCACCGCGTCGAAGGTCGCGCCACCGCCGGCGAGGAAGACCAGCAGCGCGACGACCGAACCCAGGAAGATGCCGACGATCCATCCCGACCATCGTCGTTCGCGCAGCGAGATCGCGGCGATTAGCGCCAGGCCGAACAGCGCGATCGGCGTCTCCCAGTAGTTGACGAAGATCCTCGGTGCGATCAGCGCCACGAACAGGCCGCCGAGCGCGCCGCCGGCGGAGAGGCAGAGATAGAACTGCGTCAGATAGGCGGGCGCCGGCTTGGTCGCGGCCAGCTCGCCATGACAGAAAACGCACGCGAGGAACAAGCCGACGCAGAAGATCGGCAGCGCGACATAGATGCTCAGCACGCCGCGATAGGCGGACAGTGCCCATGCCATCGCGATCACGGCCGCGAGGATCGGCCCGAGCCACCAGCGCCGCACGTACCAGCCGTGTCCCCGACGGCCTTCGAAGACGACGACGAAGGACAGGAGGTAGAGCGTCAGCGGCAATACCCACAGGAACGGGATCGACGCGATGTTCTGCGTGATGTGATTGGTCAGCCCGAGCAGCAGCATCGATCC
>JANXTA010000039.1 GCA_025356395.1 Betaproteobacteria bacterium | reverse complement strand
ATTGCAGGAGCACGTCGACGTGTGATGCGCGCGCTGCCGCTGCCGCTGCTTCCAATTCGGGTAGCTCGGTCTCGAGTTGCTCAATGAGCGGATCGACGGCAGAACGGAATTTTTCTTTTAGGGATTCGAGCATCGGGTGGCCTCTAAGTGGCAGTCAAAAAATTTCCAGAATTGCGGGCGCAGCAGACCCCAAAATCGATGGGCCGGGATTGCGTTTGGGGGGTGCCCGCCACCCCACCGCCCCCCTCCTGCGGTTTCGCGAATGGGGTGGACCGTCGAGCCCAGCCAACGCCAGGTCGCGACATTCGTGCGGCTAAAGGCTAGTCGATCCGCCGCGATTATGGGGGTAGGAGTGGGGGTAGTGCAAGTTCTGCGTGCCCCGTGCCCTGTAGTTCGGCGGAGCGGATATCCGTCGTCGCCTGATTGCACTGTGTGCGATGCGCTGCCTACCCTCAAACAACGGCGCGTTGCGGCCGGCGCGCAGATGGCGATTCGCGGAGCGCGACGGCTGCGTGCTGCGCATTGGCATCGATGCATCGCGTCGCGCTGGGATCGAACCTCGCTATGCGCGCACGGGCGACGTCCGGTGCGGGCAGGCTGGGCCGGAAAGCGCCGTGCAATGCTCGCCTCGCGACGCCTTCACCATCGAGCGCACTCCACCCTGATCCACCGTTTGTGACCCGGGGTGGATCACGGAAACCCGCATAGATAGGGCTTCTAGCCACCCAATCCACCTAATCCACCCTCTTTAAGAGATTTGATAAATAGAAGGTTTGCTGTGCTTTGGCATTCAATTGAATTAAAGCGATGCTGACTCGGGCCGCCGCGCTGCGTAGCAACTCGGCGCCAAAATGGTGGATTGGGTGGATTGCCTCCGAAACCCGCATGGATAGGGCTTCTCCGCGATCCACCCTCCTGCCGCAATCCACCCTCACCGTGGATCGAACGGCCTCACTCGCCCCAATCCACGGTCCCGCCGATATGTTTTTCATATTGGCTTCGCACAACCGCGAGCGGCGGAAACACGGCCTGCCGCGGTTGACCAGCGGGTCGGGCGTTTTCGTAACCAAAGCCGGCCTGCCTCAAGAGACTGAAGAATTGTCCCATGTCCGCCGGACGACTCTCCATCCGTTCGCGCGCCGTCCGCGTGTACGCATCGTGCATCGCAGTCTTTCGAATGACGAGCTCGGCATCGTCCGGCCATGGCGTGTCGAGCCCGCCCAGGTGACGAGTCGGCACGCTGGCAGCCGCCAGGCAGTTTCGAAGGAATTTCACCGGACCCGTTACCGACTCGTTCACCTGGGCCGCCAGGTGCTCGGTCTTTGGAGCGACGCTCAGGTCGACGTCGGCGCACGGGTACTCCATAAGCTGCCGCACGAAAAACTGACGGACGTGTTCGTCTGCCGACCGATGGTTCAGTATGTGGGCGTACAGAGGCTCGAAGTAAGCACGGTCGTTGGCTCGGGCGCCCGACACACAGAACACGGCATAGCGCCGCTCATCGACGCTGGCCGGCACTATCCATTTTTCGTTGCCGAGAATGAAGACTCGAAGGTAGTTCCGAACGCGGAACGGCTCGAATCCTTTGCGCTCGATGTTCCGGTGGCCGCCGGTGATCAAGTCCTTCAACTTCGAATCCTGCCGAGGATCCCCGGACCAGACGGCTTCCTCGAGGACTGCGACTAAGGCTCGTTCGAATGCCGAGTTAAAGCGCGCGAAGAGGCGTTCGCTGTCAGCGACGCTCACGTAGTAATCGCCGAGCAGATTGCCGACGATCTCGGGCACGATGGTTTTGCCCGCGCCTTTGCGACCGGTCGCGACGAATGCGACGTTCGGGCGTTCCGCCGGACGCTGGAAGATGCCGCAGATGAACGCCATGAGCCATTCGAAATGCTCGTGGTTTTCCCGCGCAACGTTGACGCGCAGATGGTCGGTGAATCGACCCCACGTTTCGAGCGCGGCAGCGCTCGGCGCAACGCCCGCCGGGAGCGGCGCTGTCGAGAATCCTTTGAACAAGTTGTAGCGATCGGGAACGTCGCGTGCCGGCTCGAAGCACAGCCCCTTGTACGAGCGTCGGTCGGGCGAATTCATCCACGCCACGGTCAACGGCTCGACCTTGTTGTTGAACGCCAGCGTCTTCGACGCGTGCATCTGCCGGAACGTGTGGTCGCTGATCATTTCGAGAGCGAACCGGCCGTCGACGTCCGTCGTCTCCCAAAGGATCGTCCCCACCCCGCCGGCGACGGTCCACGCGAATTCGCGATTCAGCTTCGCAAACGGGTGAATCTCTGCGTCGGCCGAGGCAGGCTCGACTGGCGTGAATGCTTTTTGCGGATTGATAACGCCGGGCTCATTGGCGCCGTATGCGTAGGCGTTGCGGATTTTCGTGATGAGCTCGTCGAACGGCCACGGCGGTTCGCATCGCTCGTTCCACGCCAACAGCATGCCCAGCGCCAGGTCGACGCTGGCGCCGCGATCCTTTAGCTCGCACGCGACCTTGAACGCGTTGTGATCGCCGGCATCCCCCTGTCTCGACGGGGGCGCGCTGGCGATGTATTCGGCGCAGATTTTTGCGGTGCGCTTCAAGTCGGGCGCGAAGGAGGCCGCTGTAGCATTCTCGGACCGCTTAGACGGGGCGCCAGCGCGTTCGATCAGCCATGTCGGGGCCGTGGCGGGTCGGATCCGATTCGTAGGCACGTAGCGCCCCTCTGGCAGTACCGAGCCCGGCCCGAGAATGTACGAACCTGCGGAACGAATGTCGAGCGCCGGGCCGATCTTGCCGACGCTTGGCGCAACGGCGCGCGGCGTCGTGTAGAACAGATGACGTCCACCGCTCGGCGTCGACTGCTCGAACGTAAGGGGTAGCTCGTCGCCGGCTAATTCGAGCTCGAGGATGGAGCGGTTGCCGTCGTGCTTGCCTTTCACGTCGACATCGATCGCGACGAGCGCCTGGTCGTCGCCAAACCGCTCGGTGAAGATTCCCACGTTGCTACCAGGCGTCCATGCAGTCGGCGTGCGCGTCGCTTCGGCCTGCCATCCCCGACGAAGCGGGCGCTTGTCGTTCTCGCGGAGTTCGAAGACCCAGAAACCGACCGCACCCAATGCCTGTGCCGCCGTCAGCGACGTCATGCGGCCGCCTCCGCGGCTGACGGAATTGCAAAGCAGATAGCCGACTCGACGTCCTGCCTCGGAAGCACTAGTTCGGCATCGAGCAACCGTCCTTCCACTGACCGAATCGTTTTGCGGCCGTCAACGAGGCAGTCGAGCAAGACCTTCAGGTAGTCCTTGCTGATCGGCTCGCGGCCCCGTGGATCGTAGTCGTGACGCTCGACGGTTGCGCAACTGCGTGCCCACCAAAGCTGCTCGAGCATCTCGTGCAGCATCGCCGCGGTGATCGAAGCGCGCAGCTTGTTGCGCAGATGCAGTTCGACAACGGGCGTTCGGCCAGCTTTCGGCTCGAACGTCACCCACAACGACCCATCCGCGCATTCGATGATCTCGACGCCATCCGGGAAACGGTCGCCATGACGCAGGCCGAGAAACAGATCGTTGATGAAGTCGACGACGCGATCGATGTGCGCTTCGGTCATGCGCGCGCCGGTGAGCGGCTTGTTGGCCGAGCTGCAGTCGCTTTGCGGCGCCTTCTCGGCTGAGGCAGCCTCGTGAAATGCCGCGAAGGTGCTGTAGAACGCTCTCGCATGATCGCGGCGCTGCTGCTTCCCAGCCGCGCGCTTCACTTGGCCGCCCCTGCGTCGCGGGTGGCGACTTTCGCAGCGAGGTAACTATCGATCTCGGACTGGATGAAGAGGATGCGGCGGCCTTCTCGAATAGGCTTCGGAAACGCGTCGCGATCGAGCAGTCGATAGATGGTCGCGCGGCTTAAGGAGGTCTGCGCTTTGACCTGCGCGAGGCTCAATGCTTGCATGGGTTTTCCTTTGATTCAACGAGGAACTCCCAGCTATTAAGGGGGCTGCGCAGAGACAACACAACCCACGGTCGATGCCTCGCGCACGTAGCGACAGAAGAGTCAACAAACCGACCAAGAAGCTCTGTGAAAAGTGATCCGGCATCGCTGCGCAAATCATTGCGTTTAACGCAGCAAATTTTTTTTGTAACAGCTCTGGCGTCAGGTCATTTCGGGCGCCGTTTCGCAGTAATTCGACCAGTCGTTCATGAGCACGCGACGCTTTGCAAGCAGATCGCCGCGAGCGTATGCGGCCTCGGCCTTGTCCTTCAACTGGTGTGCCAGCGCGTGCTCGATCACCTCGCGCGGGTGCGACGTCGACGATCCGGCCCAGTCCCGGAACGTGGAGCGAAAGCCGTGCGGAACGACGTCCGTCCGCTCCATCCGCTTGAGCACCGCCAGCATCGCCATGTTCGACAGCGCGCTGCCCATACGCATGCCAGGGAACACGAACGCCTGGTCGTCGGCATCGCCCTGCTCGCCGATTAACGCCAGCGCACGGGCTATCATTGGGATGCGGTGCTCCTTTCCGGCCTTCATGCGATCGGCAGGAATGATCCACAGGGCAGCGTCGACGTCGATCTCCTGCCACCGCGCGCCGAGGACTTCGTTCGTACGAGCGGCAGTCAGAATTGCGAATTCGAGCGCCCGTGCGGCCACGCCGGCCTGTCCGCGAAGGGCACGCGTGAACGACTGGATTTCGGCGAACGGCAACGCCGGATGGTGCTCGACCTTCTTCACTTTCGACGGCGCCGGGAGCTTGTGCTCGAGGTGACCCGTCCAGCGCGCAGGATTGTCGCCTTGGCGATACTCGCTCACCGTCGCCCAATCGAGAACCGACGCTATACGACCGCGAACGCGCGAGGCCGTCTCATTCTTCGTTTTCCAGATTGGCTGCAGGGCCTTCATCACGAGAGCCGTGTCGATCGATTGAACCGGAAGAGATCCGAAGTGCGGCGATGCGTAGACCGCGAGCGTCGACGTCCATTGCGCGACGTGCTTTGCGTTTTTCCAGCCGTCTCGATTCGCCTGGATGTACGCCTCGGCACACTGATCGAAGGTCATCGACCGTGCTGCCTCGAGCTGAGCCGCACGCTGCGCCGCATCGCGCGCTACGATCGGGTCGACCTTTTCAACAAGAAGCTTTCGACAGTGCGCCGCTTTGTCGCGTGCCTCGGCGAGCGAGATTGCGTGCAGCGGACCGAGGCCCATTTCCCGCGTCTTGCCGACAAGTGTGTATTTGAAGAGCCAGGATTTCGTGCCGGCCTTCGACACTTGGAGGTAGAGCCCGGCCCCATCGCCGTAATATCCCGGCTCGACCTTAGCCTTGACGGCAGTAACGCTCAGCTGATTCATCTTCATTCCACCCCCTTGTCTACCCCCATTCTGCGCTGCGCTTCCTAGAAACGCAAGGAGATGACCTGAGACGTCAAACCGCCAATCCTCCTATGAGAATTATACGAGACGAGACGAAGTGAGATGCTGTGAGTTAGCTTTGCCGCGGACACCCTCTCCGCCAGAAGCACTATGACAACGGCCCCCAGCGGGCCGTTTTTCATAGGAGAAACCGTCCAAGCCCGTCTCTTGCCGTTTCCTCAAATCTCGCTCATGCTGTGGGACGGAATGTGGGAGGAGAAGAGTTTTGACCTGCTCCCTCCCTGCCGTACCAGCGTAATGGAAGTGAAGTCCGTCACGATGGAGAATGACGGGCATGAAGACGAGCAGATTCAGCGAAGAACAGATCATTGGTTTCTTGAAGCAGGCCGAGGCCGGCATGCAGATCA
>JANXTA010000065.1 GCA_025356395.1 Betaproteobacteria bacterium | reverse complement strand
GATCGATTGGTTGGACGCCACCGCATGCACGCCGCCGCAGCCGTAGTGGCCGACCACCATCACATGCTCGACCTTGAGGACATCGATCGCGAACTGCAGCACCGACAGGCAGTTGAGGTCCGAATGTGCGACGACGTTGGCGACGTTGCGATGGACGAAGACCTCGCCCGGCGCGAGGCCGAGGATCTCGTTGGCCGGCACCCGGCTGTCGCTGCAACCGATCCACAGGAACTTCGGCGCCTGCAGCCGGGCGAGGTTGGCGAAGTAGGCCGGATCGCGGTCGGTCTGGGCAGCGGACCAAGCGATGTTGCTGGCGAAAAGCTTGTCAAGTGAATCCATCGATTTTCGATCTGATCATGTCACCCCGGCGAAGGCCGGGGCCAAAGTTGAATACGTGCTGCGGAAAGAAATTGGGTGCTGGCCTTCGCCGGAATGACATGAAGTGACTACATGCTTTCCGAATACAACTCGCGCCCGATCAGCATTCGCCGGATCTCGCTGGTCCCCGCACCGATCTCGTACAGCTTCGCGTCGCGCCACAGCCGCCCGACCGGATACTCGTTCGTGTACCCCACGCCACCCAGCACCTGGATCGCCTCGCCGGCCATCCACGTCGCCTTCTCGGCCGAATACAGGATCGCGCCGGCCGCGTCCTTCCGCAGCGTGCGCGCATGGTCGGCCTTGTCGCAGGCCGCGCCCACCGCGTAGACGTAGGCCCGCGACGCCTGCCAGGTCGTGTACATGTCGGCGAGCTTGCCCTGCATCAGCTGGAACTCGCCGATGCTCTGGCCAAATTGCTTGCGCTCGTGAACGAACGGCATCACGACGTCCATGCAGGCGGCCATGATGCCGAGCGGTCCGCCGGACAGCACCGCGCGCTCGTAGTCGAGACCCGACATCAACACCTTCACGCCGCCACCGACGTACCCCAGCACGTTCTCGACCGGCACTTCGCAATTGTCGAAGAAGATCGGCCAGGTGTTCGAGCCGCGCATGCCAAGCTTGTCGAGCTTGCTGCCATACGAGAGCCCGTTCGTCCCTCCTTCGACGATGAACGCCGTGACGCCGCGCGCTCCGCCTTCGGTGTCGGTCTTGGCGTAGACGATCATCGTGTCCGCGTCACCGCCGTTGGTGATCCACATCTTGGAACCGTTGAGCACGTAGCGGTCACCCTTGCGTTCCGCCTTGAGCTTCATGCTGACGACGTCAGATCCCGCATTGGGCTCGCTCATCGCGAGCGCGCCGACGTGTTCGCCGGAAACCAGCTTCGGCAGGTACTTGCGCTTCTGTTCCTCGGAGCCGTTACGCTGCATCTGGTTGACGCACAGGTTCGAGTGCGCGCCGTACGACAGGCCGACCGATGCCGAAGCACGGGACACCTCTTCCATCGCGACGATGTGCGCGAGATAGCCGAGGTTGGTGCCGCCGTATTCCTCGGGCACGGTCATGCCGTGCAGACCGAGGTCGCCGAGCTTCTTCCACAGGTCGGCCGGGAAAAGGTTGTCGCTGTCGATGCTCGCCGCACGCGGCGCAATCTCGTTCGAAGCAAAGTCGCGGATCGTGTCACGCATCAGCGCGATGTCGTCGCCGAGATCGAAAGCAAGTGCCGGAATCTGGGACATCGGATCTCCATGGAAGGGTTCTCGATAGTGCCGAAGGATAAACCGGCGCACAGGGCGATCTTTGTCACCACAAGTCACGCATGATGCCAGAGAATTGAGTTTTACTCGATAATTTTCCAGGTTGGCAGGTTGCCGACAACAAAAATCAGGTTTGTACGCCGCATGCTGTAGTCTGGACTGAAACACGGACACGACCACTCTAGTTGAGCTATCCTCAATTATTTAAGCAAACCGAGCGACGTCATGCCGAACAAGCCACCAGCCGCGTCCCCCGTCGAGCGCACCCAGCGTCGCGCGGCCGGCAGCGCCAAGTCGGCGCAGCGCATCGTCGACATCGTCCGGGTCAGTCGGGAAGTCTTCTCGAACCGCGGCTACGAGGCCGCCACCACCACCGAGATCGCCGAGCGCCTCGGCATCTCTGAAGCGACGATATTCACCTACTTCAGCGGCAAGCGAGACCTGTCCGTGAGGGTCATCAAGGACTGGTACGACGAGATCATCGCGCACATCGACGACGGCATGCCGCGCAGGCAGTCGATCCGTGCGCAGTTCGCGTTCGTGGTCCGCAGCCACCTGCAGTTGTTCCTGGTGCAGGGGACCGGCATGTGCGCGCTGGTGCTGTCCGAAGGTCGCGCGAAGGGCAAGCCGCTGGTCGACCAGCTGGTGCCACTGCAGCGCCGCTACACCGCGCCGCTGATGGACCTGTTCTCGCGCGGCCAGGCCAGTGGCGAGTTGCGTTCCGACATCCCGCTGCGGCTGTTGCGCTCGATGGTCTACGGGCCGATGGAACACATCCTCTGGGAAGCGATCGTCGCCCACCGACCGATCGACATCGACGCCGCGGCCGACGAACTGATCGGCGTGTTGTGGCCGATGCTGCAGGCGCCGCGCGCGGAACTGGCCGCCCTGCGACGGATGCGCTCACGGATCGTCGCGGCGACCGAAGAGTTCTAGATCCGGACGCGATGGTCCCAAAAAAGCATTTGCCCACCATTCGGCGGGCTGAACACACGTTCTTTTGTCGTTCGGCGGAGGTGGCTACATTGCAAGTTGCATAGACCGCGCATCGAACGCGGCGCACACCGAAACCAGGAGACGCGCATGGCAATCAGATCCATCGACAACAGCTTCGCCCGTGAAGTAATGGGCGCACAACTCTGGAACGGACTGTCCGATGCGGAGCTCGAGCAGGTGAGGGCCGCCTGGTCGGACTGCGGCGTCCTCGTCCTCCGTCGCCAGTCGCTTTCGGAGCAGGAGATCGTCGAGGTCAGTGCGATCTTCGGCACGCCACAGGTGGTCCGTCGCACCGACTGGGTCTCGCCTGAACATCCCGAGGTCATCCTGGTGTCGAACCTCAAGGACCAGAACAACCAGCAGATCGGCATGCCCGGTTCGAACGACGTCGAGTGCCATACCGACCGGTCTTACGTCGCCAACCCGTCGACCAGCGCGATGCTGTACGCCGTGGAGATCCCGAACGATGGCGGCAGCTCCACGTGGTGGACCAACATGCGCGTCGGCTACGACGAGTTGTCCGACGACTTCAAGGCCGAGAGCGCCGACAAGCGAGCAGTCCTGAGTAATCCGTAGCGTCTCGCGGGCTACAACGAGCAGGCCGCGAAGGTCACCGAGGACATGCTGCGCAAGACGCCGCCCGTCGCGCAACCGATGGCCCACACGCATCCGGTTACGGGCAACCGGTCACTGTTCCTCGACCCCACCACGACCATCGGCGTGGAAGACATGAGCGGCGCAGAAGGCATCGCGCTGATCGATCGACTGCGCGACGCATGCACCCGGCCCGACCAGGTCTACAAACACTGCTGGCAGTTCGGCGACGTCGTCCTGTGGGACAACGCGTTCACGATGCATCGGCGCGACGAATACGAGTCGGCTCAGCGTCGTTTCCTCAAGCGCACGACGATCAGGCTGCCCGAGGCGATGCACATCATCCCGCGCGGTCAGCAACTGCAGTCCGCCGTGCCCGCCTGACGAAGCCGCATCGTAGCGACCGGCCCGCAGAGGCCCGCAGTCCACATCGACGAGCACGGAGACAGGACATGACGCCAGTCAGCGCGGCCGGTCGCATCGGCACCCGCATGGATCGGCTGCCCCTGGGCCGCTTCCATCGCCGTCTACTGGCGCTCATCGGGGCAGGCCTTTTCCTCGACGGCTTCGAGCTGTACCTGACGGCCGGCGTGCTGGGTGCGCTGACGCGCAGTGGCTGGTCGAACATGACCACAACGCGAGCTTCGTCTCGGCGAACTTCGTCGGCATGATGTTCGGCGCATGGGCAGCCGGCATCTGCGGCGACCGCTTCGGACGGCGCTTCACCTACCAGTTCAGCCTGCTGATCTTCGGCAGCGCTTCGCTGGTAGCCGCGTTCGCTCCCAACATCGAGACGCTGATCGGGCTCCGCTTCGTCATGGGGCTGGGGCTCGGTGCGGAAGTGGTCGTGGGCTACGCGACGCTGACCGAGTTCGTGCCGGCCGCTCACCGCGGCCGCATGAACGGATGGCTCGCGGTGATCACCAACTCGTCGCTGTTCGTGTCGACCATCCTCGCAGCGTGGATCATCCCCAACCTCGGATGGCGCTACATGTTCGCGCTGGTCGGTGTCGGGGCGCTGATCATCTGGGCGCTGCGCAAGAACCTGCCGGAGTCGCCGCGCTGGCTCGAAGCGCAGGGTCGCCACGACGAAGCCGCGTCGGTCGTCGACCAGAAGCAGCGGGAAGGCGGCCTGGTCGTCGAAGCGCCTGACCCGGCCAGGACGACCGCATCGAAACTTGCCGACACGGTCACTGTCTGGTCCGTGTTCAAGCCGCCAGTGCTCGGCCGCACCCTGATGGGCATCCTGGTCAACGTCGTCGTTGGGTCCTGCCTGTACGGCTTCATCAACTGGCTGCCCACCTTCCTCGTCAAGCAGGCGGTGAGCATCGCGTCGTCGCTGGTCTGGGTCACGGTGATGGCGATGGGCTTCTGCCTCTTCTTGGGCCTCTACATCATCCTCGCGATCGGCTTCGCACTACACGTGCCCGAACTGTTCCGCACCGAAGATCGCCTGCGCGGCACGGCGGTGTGCAACACGGCGCGGCGCATCGCGACGGCCTGCGTGCAATACGTCGTCATCTGGCTGTTCGCGATCGGCGGGCTGGCCGGCGTCGTCAGTCTGCTGGTGTCGCTGCTGGTGGTGCAGGCCGTGGTCTTCGCGGTGTTCGACATCGAGACCGCGCGGCGACCTCTCGAGGAGATCGACGACACGCCCGTCGGCACCATGGAGCCGTCGAGTCCGCCGGCGCTCGGCGAACTCGCACGCTGAGCGTGTCCGCCCCGGCCGCGCTCGCGCGCGGTGCTGCGCAGGACCGAGGCCGCGATCCGCATCGGACGGTCGACCGGCGTCACCCGTTGTGGCGCACATCAGAGCACGTCGACCTGCGGCGGGATGGGTGCCACACTCGCCTGTGCCGATCTGTTCGCCCTCACGGCAGCACAGTCTGTCGATGCGATGGGCAACGTGGGTAGCACCGCCGGCGACCTGTGGGCTTTCCTTGAGGAAGGCACGTCCACGAAGCAGTGGCACTGCGGCCACGTCGCGTGGGACGCCGTGCTGCGCGCGCAGCTCGCCGGCGCGGGACTTCGTGGCCCACGCCACCTGATGGAGAGCGCCCGCCGCTTCCATGCGGTGCTCTGCCCGGGCGCCCAGCCGGACCAGCTGACCATCGAGCGCGGGCACCGGCAGATCCACGACACGTCGTACAAGCCGTGGCCGCCGCCGCGTCCAACCCATGCGGCGATCACGGCCGCGCTCAAAGCGCACGCAACGGCCGAAGGCCTACGCATCGAGCGCGCCACGTTGCGGACCTTCGGCATGGCCGCCGACCTCTGCAACCACGGCCCGGTCGCGACGGAACACGCCGCCCGTTTCTCGCTGCGACATTGCACGGCCGTGGCACTGACCCGTGGAGCCATCGACTTCGACGCGTTCGAAACGCCCGAGATCGAAAGCCAGTCAGCCTTGGTCCGCAGCATCGAAGTCGGGTAGGACCCGGCGATGACCATGGCCTACCCTGACCGCTCACAAGCTTCACTGGAAGTCGTGCTGGCCGACGGACGCGTGCTCTCCCGTCGCGTCGATCACGCGCTCGGCGAAGCGCAGCTCCCCTTGCGTCGCGCCGCACTGGACGCGAAGCATGCGCGGCTGGTCGCGCTGACCTCGAACGAGGCCGACGCTGCCCGGCTGTCGAACCTGTCGGTCCTCGATCGTAGCGGCGAGCAGCTCGTCGAGCTTCTGCGCTTCGGTCTGCGTTCGACCGGCCTGCGTTTCGTCAGCGCTCCGTGATCGACCGTCGTGGCCGGACCGCTTCAGGCCTGTCGCGAAAGCACATTGCACGCTCCGAGCAGTTCGCGCACGCGCACGGCGAGCATCGGCTTCATCCGGTGCTGTGGTCCGGCCACCGCGATCGCGAAGTGCTCGGTGCCGATCGCGACGGTCGCGGCGACGGCCCACACGTCGCGGACGTTCTCGCCTTGCGTCAGGTAGTAGCCGCGCTTCTTGCTGCGACGGATGTCGTCGAACACGCGCTTCGGGTCGGTCACGGTCGCATCGGTGATGGCGTCCATGGGCAACTGCGTCAGGATTTCCTTCAACTCCGCCTCCTTCAAGGTGCCGAGCATCGCCTTGCCGATCGAGCTCGAGTGCAGCGGCTTGCGGTCGCCCTGCTTTGCCGAATAGCGGATCGCCTGCGGACTCTCGAAGACCTCGAGATACAGGACGGCCTGCCCGTGCATCTTGCCGAGGATGACGGTTTCCCCGGTGGTATCGCGCAACGCCTCGAGCGACGGCGTCGCGCGTTGCAGGAAGGGGTCTTCCGCCATCACGAGATTCATCAGTATCCCGAGCTTCTTCGTCGGATACAGGCCGCGCGGCCGCGTCAGCGTGTACAGATAGCCGCGTTCGCACAGCGTCGACACGATTGCGTGACAACTGCTCTTCGGGATCTCCAGCGCCTGCGCGAGCTCGGTCAGCGACAGCGGCCGCTGCTGTTCGGCGAAGACCTCGAAGATCCGCAGCGTGCGCAACGCGGAGGTGACCGTTGAGTTTTCCATGGCGTGGGGATAGTCGGTATAAGTTCAGTATACGGAACAACGGTTCTTGCAGCTGATCGATCGCGGCCGTAGAGTCCAGTCTCGAAACACGACATCCGATGATTTCACTTCACACAGCCAGCACCCGGCAATGAACGACGCGACGACGGACCCGACGCTGTCGGTCGAACGTATCGGCGTGCAATGCCGCATCACGATCCAGCGGATCGAGAAGCACAACGCGCTCAGTCGCGAGACGCTGGCCGAGCTGGCATCGACGGTCGAGGCCACCGGTCACGACGAATCGGTCAACTACCTGGTGATCGTCGGTGCGGGAACTCGCTATTTCGCGGCCGGCGGCGATCTCGTGGACCTCGCGAACATCCGCTCGACGGAAGACACGGCCAAGTTCGCCGCGTCGTCGCGTGCCGCCCTGGACGCGATCCGCGGTTGCGCGTTGCCCGTGATCGCCTGCCTGAACGGCGACGCGCTCGGCGGCGGTGCCGAACTCGCGCTGGCCTGCGACATGCGCGTGATGGCGACGACCGCGCGGATCGGCTACGTGCAGGCGCGTCTGGCGATCACGTCGGCGTGGGGCGGCGGACCGGACCTGTGTGCGCTGGTCGGACCGGCACGCGCGCTGCGGATGATGAGCCGAGCCGAGATGATCGGATCCGCAGAAGCCCTCGCCTGGGGACTCTGCGAAGCCGTGTTCGACGGCGGTCTCGACGGCGAAGCGGCGCAGGCGTTCTTCGCGCCGCTGGCAGCGACGCCGCGGCATGTCCTCGCGGCGCTTAAGGCCAACGTCGTCGCCTGCAGTCCGCCATCTACCTATCAGGCGGCCCGCCAGGTCGAGCACGACAACCTCGTCGCGACCTGGACCCACCCCGCCCACTGGACCGCGGTCGAGCGCGTGCTCGCGCGTCCCCGTTCCCGAAAGCATTGACCTCATGCCTCTCGATCGCCATTCCCTGATGCCGCCGCGCGTCCATCCCACCACCGGCAGCGGCATCGACGTGCCGATCGTCACCGACGCGTCGGACGTCGACACCAGCCAGATCGGCGAACCGGGCAAGTTCCCGTTCACGCGCGGGATCTTCCCGGACGGATACAACGGTCGTCTGTGGACCATCCGCCAGTACTCGGGCTTCGGCACCGCCGAGGAATCGAACGAGCGCTACAAGTGGCTGCTCGCGAGCGGCCAGACCGGGCTGTCGGTCGCGCTCGACCTGCCGACCCAGTGCGGCTACGACCCGATCCACCCGATGGCACGTCCCGAGATCGGCAAGGTCGGCGTGTCGCTATCGAACCTGTCCGAAGCGGAGATCCTGTTCGACGGCATCGACCTCGCGAACATCTCGACCTCGTTCACGATCAACGGGACCGCCGCGATCGTCTACGCGATGTATCTCGCGGTCGCCGACAAGCAGGGCGTGCCGCGCTCGGAACTGACCGGCACGATCCAGAACGACATCCTCAAGGAATACGTCGCGCGCGGGACGTGGATCTTCCCGGTTCGGCCGTCGATGCGACTGATCGCCGACTCGATCCTGTTTTCCAACGACGTCACGCCGCGCTTCAATCCGATCAGCATCGCCGGCGCGCACGTGCGCGATGCCGGCGCGACCGCCGCCGAGGAGATGGCCTACACGCTCGCCAACGGTCTCGCCTACGTCGAGGAACTGCGCTCACGCGGCGGCGACGTCGAGAAGTTCGCGAAGCGCTTGTCGTTCTTCTTCTATGTGCACATGGACTTCTTCGAAGAGATCGCGAAGTTCCGTGCGGGTCGCCGGCTGTGGGCCCTGATGATGCGTGACCGCTACGGCGTGCAGGACCCGAAGGCCCAGCACTTCCGCTTCGGCGTGGTCTGCGGCGGCTCGTCGCTGGTCGCGCCGCAGCCCTACAACAATATCGTGCGGGTCGCGATCGAGACCATGGCCGCCGTGTTCGGCGGAGCGCAGTCGATCTTCACCTGCGCGTTCGACGAGGCCTTCCAGATCCCGACGGAAGCCTCGGCCGAGATCGCTGTGCGCACGCAGCAGATCATCGCGTACGAGAGCGGCATCGCGCGCTCGGTCGATCCGCTCGGCGGCAGCTTCGTGCTCGAACAGCACACCGATCGCATGCAGGCCGAGATCGAGAAGATCATGAGCGAGATCGACGCGTACGGCGGCGTCGTGCCGGCGATCGAGGACGGCTGGCTGCAGTCGCGACTCGCGCATCGCGCGCTCGAACGCAAGCAGAAGAACGACACCGGAGAGACCGTGGTCGTCGGCCAGAACCACTTCCGCAACGAGCAGGACAGCGGCGACGTGAAGGACGTCTTCACGCTGTCGCCGACCGTCGCTACGCGCACGCTGGAGAAGTACCAAAGCGTGCTGCAGACCCGCGACCAGAGCGCCGTCGACCGCAGCCTGCAACGCCTGACCACGGCGGCCGAGGACGACCGCGAGAACGTGATGCCCTACCTGGTCGACTGCTGCCATGCGTACGCCACTGTCGGCGAGATAGTCGCGAAGCTGCGCGGCGTGTGGGGAGAATTCAAGGAGCCGGTGAACCTATGAACGCCACTGCGACGATGGACGCGTCGAACCACGAGCGGCCCGGTCGCGGACCGTTGACCGGCAAGCGCATCCTGGTCGGAAAGCCCGGCCTCGACGGCCACGACATCGGCGCGAAGATCATCGCGCTGACGCTGCGCGATGCGGGTGCCGAGGTGATCTACACCGGCCTGCGACGCAGCCCCGAACAAATCGCGCGCGTGGCCGTGGACGAAGGCGTCGACGCGGTCGGCCTCAGCATCCTGTCGGGCAGCCACAAGGAGCTGGTCGCCGACGTGATGGAGCAACTGGCGAAGCTCGGGTCCGGCGACATCCGCGTGTTCGTGGGCGGCACCATTCCTCCCGCCGACCGACAACTGCTCCGCGCGATGGGGGTGCGCGGCATCTTCACCGCCGACATGCAGCTCGCCGACGTCGTCGCGTCGCTCGCGGCCGAGCTGGCATGACTCCGTCCGGCCCGCTGTCCGGCATCCGCATTGTCGAGGTCGGCCACATGCTGGCCGGGCCCTACTGCGGATTGCTGCTGGCGGATCTCGGCGCCGATGTCGTCAAGGTCGAGCCGCCCGACGGCGACATCGCGCGCCACGTCTCGCCGCACTTCATCGGACCGCACAACGCGTACTTCGCGAGCCTCAACCGCAACAAGCGCAGCGTCGTCCTCGACCTCGGATCCCGCGAAGGGCAGGCAGGTCTCGCGCATCTGGTCCGCGACGCGCACGCGCTGATCACGAACCTGCGGCCGAGCGCGATCAAGAAGCTGGGGCTGACCTACGACGCGCTTCGCGAGATCAACCCGAAGCTGGTCTGCGTGGCGCTGACGGGCTATGGCCTCGACGGTCCGTTCTCCGAGCGCCCGGCCTACGACTACGTGATCCAGCCCACCTCCGGCGTGATGGCGATCACCGGCGAGCCCGATGCGCCGCCGACCAAGACCGGCTACTCCGCGGTCGACAACTCGGCCGGCATGCTGGCGGCGATCGGTCTGCTCGCGAAGATCGTCGAAGGCAACGGCGGCCAAGTCGACGTCGCGATGTACGACACGATGCTGTCGCAACTCAACTACCTGGCCGGCGCGTCGCTCAATGCCGGCGAGACGCCGGTGCGACGCGCGAACTCGTCGCATCCCTACATCGTCCCCGCGCAGATCTTTCCGACGGCCGACGGATGGCTCACGCTGTTCATCACACACGACCTGTTCTGGGCGAAGTTCTGTCTCGAGCTCAGGCAGCTCGAGTGGCTCACCGACCCGCGCTTCGCGACGATGAAGGCGCGACGCGAGAACCGCGTCGTCGTCATCGACGCGATCACGCAGGTGCTGCGGTCCGCGACCGCGAAGGAATGGACGCGTCGCCTCTCGAAATTCGGTGTCGTGGCCGCCGAGGTGCAGGGCCTCGAAGACGCGCTCGGCGATCCGGTGACGGCCGATCGCCGGATGGTCGTGCAGCTCGGCGACGGCACCCTGCCGCTGCGCGCGATCGGCAATCCGATCCGCTGTTCGGGCTTCGAGACCGAATACCGCATGCCGCCGACGCTGGGCGAACACGGCGCCGAGCTGCTCAAGGCCGTCTGAATGAAAGCTCCGCTCGATCGCGGCGCACTCGCGCGCGAGATTACGGGGCTGGCCAACGGCAACGCCTCGACCGTATCCGACCGACCGATCACCTCGCGTGCGCGACGCATCGCGATCACCGGATCGCCGGGCGCGGGCAAGAGCACGCTGTCGGGTCATCTCGCTCGACTGCGGGCGAAGGATCGCCGCTACGGCATCCTCGCGATCGATCCGTCGAGCCCGAAATCCGGCGGGGCGATCCTCGGTGACCGCATCCGCATCGACGAACTCGACGGCACGACCGACCTGTACGTGCGATCGCTCGGATCGCGTTCGTCGAACGACGGGCTGTCCGACAACCTGCCGGCGATCCTCGACACGATGGATCGTCATGGCTTCGACGAAGTGCTGCTCGAGACCGTCGGCGTCGGCCAGGCGGACTACGCGGTGCACGCGCTGGTCGATACGGTCGTGCTCGTGCTCCATCCCGAAAGCGGCGACGTCATCCAGGCGATGAAGGCCGGAATCATGGAGATGGCCGACCTGTTCGTCATCAACAAGTCGGACCTGCCTGCCGCGGACAAGAGCGCTTCCGACATCAAGCGGATCCTGTCGATCAGCCATCGCAAGGCGGGCGCGTGGGTGACCCGCGTCCTCAACACATCGGCGAAGCAGCCCGACTCGATCGCCCTGCTCTCCGAAGCGATCGACGCGCACGCTGCGTGGCGCGCTGCGTCCGAACCACCGACCGAGCGGGTGCGGGCGATGCAGCGCTATGTCCTGCGCCGCGCGCTCGAGCGCCGACTCCACGCGACCATCGACCGGCTTCCCAATCACCTGCATGAAAGCGCCCTCGACGACCAGCAGGCGTGGGTGATCGCGAACCTGGACACCTCCGTCGATTAGTGCGCTTTGTTCAGATAGACGAACAGACGTTCTTGATGCGGACCATCGTGCGGCGTACGCTCGAAGCATAAAAAGCAGTTCCGCCACTCGAACAATCACATTGGCAGGAGACAGGTATGCATATCGCAAGGTCGCTCATCCTCTCGCTCGGCGCGTGTGCCGCGCTGTCTCTCGCGATGGCTCCCGTGGCACGGGGCGATGACACCGTCACGCTGAAGATGGCGCACCAGTGGCCCGACGATCCCAACGACTACGTGGTGAGGACCGGCAAGGAATTCGTGGCCGAGGTCGAGAAGCGTTCGGCCGGCAAGATCAAGATCAACGTCTTCCCGGCCGAATCGCTGGTCAAGGCGCTGGACACGCACTCCGCATTGCGCAACGGCGCCATCGACCTGGCGATCTATCCGTACATCTACTCGGCCGGCGCGATCCCCGAGATGAACCTGGTCCTGTTGCCGGGTCTCTGGAAGACGCCGAAGGACGTGTTCGACTTCCGCACGTCGGCGCCGTGGGCAGAGCTCGAAGCGAAGGCCGAGGCGTTCGGATTCAAGACCCTTTGCTGGATCCAGATCTCGGGCGGCATGGCGTCCAAGTCGAAGGCCATCAACGTGCCCGGCGACTTGGGGGGCCAGAAGGTCCGCGCGGCCGGCAAGATGATGGAGGCGGCGCTGCAGAAAGCCGGCGCGAGCACCGTGTCGATGTCGTCCACCGAGGCCTACAGCGCGATGCAGCTCGGCCTGCTCGACGGCGTCTGGACGTCCTCGGGGACCTTCGGCTCCTATCGTCTGTTCGAGGTCTCGAAGTTCTACAACTCGCCCGAAAACTACAGCGTCTATTTCACCATCGAGCCGATCGCGATCAGCACGAAGGCGTGGAAGAAGCTGACGCCCGAGCAGCAGAAGATCCTGCTGGACGTGGGCAAGAGCCTCGAACAGAAAGCCTTCGATTCGGCCGTCGCCGACGACAAGCGCGTCACCAAGCTGTTCGCCGACGCGGGCGCGAAGATCCACAAGATGACGCTCGACGAATGGCAGCAGTTCCGCGCGCTCTTCCAGGAAGTCAGCTTCGCCAAGTTCCGCAACGATGTGCCGGGCGGCGGGCCCCTGCTCGACAAGAGCCTGTCACTCTACAAGTAGGCGACTCGCGTGACGCGCAAGCTGCCGCGCCTGGTCGGGGCCATCGATGTGTTGTTCGACGCGTTGATGCTGTCGGTGGGCGTCGTCGTCGTGCTCACGGTGGTCGTCATCTCCTACGGCGTGCTGGCCCGCGAGGTGCTGCATCGGTCCGACGTGTGGGTCACCGAAAGCACGACCTACCTGATGGGCTACATGACCTTTGTCGGTGGTGCGACGCTCGCGTGGCAGGGTCGACACTTGAAGGTCGACGTCCTACAGCACTTCCTGGAACCGCGCTCCCGGCACGCGCTCGAGATCGTCTCGTCGGTCGTGGTCACCGCCGTTGCGCTGGTGCTGATGCGGCTCGGCGCCACCTTCTGGCGGGATGCCTGGGACAGCGGTGAGCAGTCGTGGGGCATGCTGTCGCTGCCGCTGTGGATTCCCTACCTCAGCCTCTTCGTCGGCAGCGTGCTGCTCGTGCTCGCACAGGTCATGCGCCTGGTGCTGCTGTCCTTTCCGGTCGATCGGGCTCCCACCATCGACGCGCCGCACGAGGTGGCCTGACGATGCAATAAGCGATCGGTGCCGGCATGTTCGGCGGCTTGCTGTTGATCCTGTCGCTCGGCGTGCCGATTGCGTTCGCGTTGCTGTTCATCGCGCTGACCGTGCTCTTCGTGACCGGTGGCGGCTGGGATGCGCTGAGCCTGATCTCCGGCACCTACTGGAGTTCGGTCGCCACGTTCACGCTGACCTCGGTGCCGATGTTCATGTTCATGGGCGCGATCATCGCAGCCTCGGGAATGGGCGCGCGACTGTATGCGGCGCTCGCGACGATCCTCGACGGCATTCCCGGCGGACTCGCGGTCGCGACCACGGTCGCCTGCGCGGTGATGGCCGCCGTGTCGGGATCGAGCGTCGCGACCGCCGCGGCGATCGGGGGCTTCGCCATCGCCGAGATGCGTCGTCACGACGTGCCCGACGCACAAGCCTGCGGGGCGGTCGCTGGCGGCGGCACGCTCGGCATCCTGCTGCCGCCCAGCATCCCGCTGATCGTCTACAGCGTCATCGCGCAGCAGTCGATCGGCAAGCTCTTTCTTGCGACCATCGTCCCGGGACTGATCATGATCGCGGCCTTCGCGAGCTATCAGATTCTGGGCGCGTTGCGTCGCAGGAGCCGTGGCGTGCAGACGCCACGACGTCCGGTTGCATCGCTGAAGCAGCGCGTCGTCGCGCTGAAGGACGTCGGTCCGTTCGCGCTCCTGATCTTCATCATCCTCGGCTCGCTCTATCTCGGACTCGCGACGCCGCAGGAAGCCGCGTCGCTCGGCATCATCGCGAGCCTGCTGCTCGCGGGCCTGGTCTATCGCGAACTGAACTGGACCAAGTTCCGGCTGATCCTGGTCAACACCGCGCGTAGCGCCGTGATGATCCTCGCGGTGATCTCGTCGGCGATCGTGTTCGGCTACGTGATGACTGCGAGCCAAGTCGCGACCGCGTTGACCAGCGCCGTCGGCCAGGCCGACGTGTCGCCGGTGGTGCTGTTCATCTGCATCAACCTGCTGCTGATCTTCCTCGGTTGCTTCATGGAGACGATCGCGATCATCGTGGTCACAATGCCGATCCTGGTCCCGATCGTGCAGGCCTTTCACTGGGACCTGATCTGGTTCGGTGTGATCGTCGTGATCAACATGGAGATGGCGCTGATCCATCCGCCGGTGGGCCTCAATCTCTTTGTCGTCCAGAGCGTCGCGCCCGACGTGCCGCTGCGGCGCATCGTCTTCGGGACGTTGCCTTACGTCTTCATCATGGCCGCGGTGCTCGTGTTGATCGCGGTGTTCCCGCAGCTCACGCATCTTCTGCACGGCAAGGTCGCCTGACCCGAGCTTTCGTCTCCAGTCTTCACGAGCGGAAGAGGGAACTCGACCGCGATCGGCGCGATCGAAAGGGCATGACGACGAACTCACGGACGCGATTCCTGCGCCTGCTCTCTGTGCTGGCGCTGGCTGCTGCGTGCCTCTGCGGACCACCCGCGGCCCGCGCGGCAGAGAACGATCCGATCACCTGGCAGGCTTTGCGCAGCGGCGCCGTCATCCTCTTTCGTCACGCCACGGCGCCGGGCATCGGCGATCCGCAGAACTTCAAGCTCGGCGACTGCTCGACGCAGCGCAATCTCGATCGGACGGGTCGCGAGGAAGCAACGCGCATCGGCGTGGCCGTGCGTGCCCACGACGTCCGGATCGGCAGGGTGCTGTCGTCGCAGTGGTGTCGTACGCGCGAGACCGCGGACCTCGCGTTCCCGGGTCTTGCACGTGAAGAGCCGATCTTCAACTCGTTCTTCGACAACGCTTCGAACGACCCGAAGCAGACCGCGGCGGCAAGAGCGCTGATGCTGGGCTGGACAGGCCCCGGGGCACTCGTCGTCGTCACGCATCAGGTCAACATCACCGCGTTGACGGGCATCGTGCCGGCATCGGGCGAAGGGGTGGTGATGGAGCGCGACGGCCGGGACCTGAAGGTGATCGGACGGATCGGGCCGCTCCGTTAGGACGATCGGGCGACGCCGAACAGTCCCCGGTCTTTCGCTCGTTGCAGGCTTTCCTCGACATGCCGCCACAGGGCCGGGCAGCCGTCGCGGATCGGCGCCGCGATGCGGCTGACCACCCGTTCGTAGGTGATGCCGTTCTCGCGCCAGCTCTGGCCGTCGTTGGCCAGGTTGAGCAGGAGCGGCATCGCGCGGTCGGCGGCGTGCGCGAAGCGGGCTTCGTCTGTCGCGGCCTCCTCGAACTCGAGCCATAGCGCCAGGAACATCGCGGCCGGCTCCTCGCGCAACAGTCCGAAGATGCGCTCCATCGCCAACCGCTCGGCGGCCTTTCGCTCGGCCAGTTCCTCCTCCACATAGAAAATCGTATCGCCGGTATCGATCTCACTGATGTCGTGGACCAGCAGCATGCGGATCACGCGATCGATGTCGATCGGCGTCGTGGCGTAAGGCACGAGCGACGCGGCCAGCATCGCGATCTGCCAGCTGTGCTCGGCCGAGTTCTCGTAACGGTCGAGCCCGAGCGGCCGCGTCTTGCGTGTCACGCCCTTGAGCTTGTCGAGCTCGAGGATGAAGTCGATCACTTGTTGCATGGCGATGATCCCTGGCTTCTCAATGTTCGGCGGCCGACGTATGGTCGCGCGTGATCACCCACGCCCCGTCCTTGCGTTCGACCAGCAGCGTGAACAGGCCGTGAGGCGCATCCTGCGCACGCTTCAACGCCCACTTGCCGAAGACGAAGACCGCTTCCGGCGACAGCTCGCGCACTTCGACGAGATCGAAGTCGAGCTCGCCCATCGCGGCGGCGTCGGGATAAGTCTTGCGGTAGCGATCAATCGTTTCCTGCCAGCCGCTGCGAAAGCTGTCGCCGCCGGCGAAACGCAGGTCCTCGCTATGCCAGTAGCCCTGCATGAAGCCATCGATGTCGGCCCGGTTCCACGCGTCCCGCTGGACCGCGAGCAGGTTCCTCGTCGCGACCACGGAGGGCGGTTCCGCTGCGTACGCCGACACGGCAAGGATCAGCAGCGCGAGGAAGGGGAGAAGTCGTTTCATGCGAAGCAGCTTTCGGCTCGGTGATAGATTGCAGACCGTCGATAAGCACAATATTCAACAGGAGTGATGCATGGTTCCCTGTCGCGGCTGCGGCCACGAACTTCACGAGACGGCGATCGTCTGCCCGCATTGCGGTGCGCCGCAAGGCACGACGATGTCGGGCAACGTCCCGATCCCCGACGGCGTGAAGGGCTGGTCGTGGGGCGCGTTCCTGCTCAACTGGATCTGGGGCCCGTTCAACGGCACGTGGATCGGCATGCTCAGCCTGGTGCCGTACGTGGGCTTCGTGATGATGATCGTCCTCGGCTTCAAGGGCCGCGAATGGGCCTGGAAGAATAAGCGCTGGGATAGCGTCGAGCACTTCAACCGCGTCCAGCGGCTGTGGTCGATCTGGGGTGTGGTGATGGTGCTCGGCAGCCTGGTCATCGGCATCCTCGCGGGCATCGCAATGCCCGCGTATCAGGACTATCAGCAGCGCCACGCATCGGGTCGCGTGCAGGTCATGAGCGAGCCGGTTGCACGCGATGCCGTGCCCGCGGCTTGACGCTCAGCCACCCCCGTCCAGGTAGTCCTCGTCGCCAGTGCGTCCCTGGCCGTCCGCACCGCGTTCCGCAAGGCAGGGAACGTGTGCACTGGGTGGAAGCCGAGACGGTGTCGCTCCGGAATGATCTCGAGCACCGCGATCGTCGCGATCGTCGCGCTCGCCGTGGACATCGCGTCGCTCGCGGTGATGCGGGCCTGACCGAAGATCACGCGATCGACCTTTCCGACGACGTCGTCGGCGGCCGTGATCCCCGTCGCCTGGAGACTGGCCAGACGTGCCAGACCCGCGCTGACGATCGAGACCCAGACGTCGAGGTCCGAATAGAGATACGCGTTGGACGGATCGAGCTCGGCCAGTTCGCCCGAGATATTCGACAGTAGGTCGGGCGTCGCCAGCGTCACCAGTCTCGTCCTGCCCTCCTGTGCGGACGCCGTGATGGCGCGAAAGGCCGCCTCGGTATCGACGGTCGACGTCAGTTCCACGACCCACAGCCGCAAGCAGCGCGCGCTGCTTGCGGCCGCGGTCCAGTCGCTCTTCGATCCAGCCCTTGATCCAGACCAGAAGGATCGCCGTGACGAACGGCACCAGCAGCTTTCGATCGGCCATGCCGAAGATCTGCTCGCTGGTTCCCGGTGCCACGAGGGCCGCGGCGGACATCAGGTCTTCGCGTGATCGACGATCGCACCGATCACCTCGCCCCAGGTCGACAGCGGCAGCGCATGCCCCATGCGCTCGACGATCAACAGCTTCGCACCGGGGATCGCATCGGCCGTAGCCATGCCGCCCTCGACCGGGACCAGCGGGTCGGGTCGGCCGTGGATCACCAGTGTCGGCGCCTTGATGCCCGCGAGAGCCTTGGTCCGGTTGCCCGACGCGATGATCGCCGCGAGCTGGCGGGCGCTACCCGCCGGGTGGTAGCCGCGTTCCCATGACAAGCGGGCGCGTGGCTCGTCGAGCACTTCGTCCTCGGGGAAGTCGCCGGCCCGCAGCGTCTTCATCATCTTCTTGTAGAAGGGGATGAACTCGGCGAGGTTCGCCACCGGCTTCGCCGTCAGCATCGCCGCGGCTTCGGGCTTGGGCGACGGCAGCTTCGAGCTGCCGGTGGTGCTCATGATCGACGTGAAGGTCAGCAGGCGATCGGGATACTCGATCGCCAGCACCTGGCCGATCATGCCGCCCATCGACGCGCCCACGACATGCGCCCTGGCGATGCCGAGCACGTCGAGCAGCCCGACACTGTCGCGGGCCATGTCCGCGAGGGTGTACGGCACCTTGGGATGGAGACCGATCGCGGCCTTCGCGAAGAGCGCCATCACGTTCGGTACCTGTTCGTGGTCGAGCCAGGTCGACTTGCCGATGTCACGGTTGTCGAAGCGGATCACGCGGAAGCCGCGATCGGCAAGCTGCGCGCAAAAGACCTCGTCCCAGCCCAGCATCTGCGTGCCGAGCCCCATGATCAGCAGGATGGCGGGCTTCGTCGGATCGCCGAAGCTCTGGTAGCAGAGATCGATGCCGTTGACGTGTGCGATCGTGGGGTCGGAGCGCATCGCGGGGTTGGGCGTATCGGGCATGGAAGGTTTTCGTGATGAGTGATGGGCGGGAACGCTAGCGGGCATGCCTTGCGATGATGTCGACGATCTCGTTCCACATCGGCATCGGCAGCGCATGACCCATGCCGTCGATGACCCGCAACTGCGCGACCGGGATCACGGCGGCGGTCTCGCGACCGGCGTCCAGCGGGACCAGCGGATCGATGGCGCCGTGGATCACCATCGTCGGCACGCGGACCTCGCGCAACGCAGGACTCCGGTTACCCGACGCGAGGAACGCGGCGAACTGTCGCTGCTTGCCGGCGGGATTGTAGCCACGCATCCACGCGAGCCGTGCACGGATGACGTCGCGCGCCTCGTCGTCGGGAAAGCGATCGACCCGCATCACCCGCCACGAATGACGGCACGCCGCGATGTACGCGGCCTCGCTGGTCGCCGTGCGCGAGAACAGGACGGACAGCGCCTCGCGTCGCGGCCGCAGGACCTTCATGTTGCCGGTCATGCCCATGATCGACGTCAGGCCGAGCGCGCGCTGCGGGTGGTGGATCACGAACTCCTGCGCGACGGCAGCGCCCAACGACGCACCGACGACGTGGGCCGCGCGGATGTCGAGGGCGTCGAGCAACGCCACCGCGTCATCGGCCATGTCGCGCAGCGTGTACGGGACCACGAGCGGGTGCCCGCGCAGTGCGCCGGCGACCAGCGCGAAGCGGTTGGGGATGGACATGCCGTCGAAGTGCGTCGACAGCCCGGTGTCCCGGTTGTCGAAGCGGATCACGCGATAACCGCACCCGGCGAGCTGGCGGCAGAACGACTCGTCCCAGCCGATCATCTGCGCCCCGAGTCCCATGATCAGCAGCAGCGCCGGATCGGTGCGCAGGCCGAAGCTCTGGTGGACCAGGTCGATGCCGTTGCAAGCGCTCCGCAGGGAGCCGTCGTGCAGGCCGGTCGACACCGAACCGGGCACGAGCGTCTCCATGGCACGAGGTGTCGGTCGGTCCGTGGGTCATGCCTTCAGGGTCTTCATCACCTCGTCGCGCAGCTCCCGCCTCAGGATCTTGCCGACGTTGGTCTTCGGCAGGTCGTCCACGAAGCGAATGTGGCGCGGCTTCTTGTAGCCGGTCAGGTTCGCGGCGCAATAGATCGAGACCTGCGTCTCGTCGAGCGCGTCATCGCCCTTGACGATGAACAGCATCACGGCTTCGCCCGAGTTTTTGTCGGGCACGCCGATCACGGCGCATTCGCGGACGCCGGCCATGCTGGCGACCACGCCTTCGACCTCGTTCGGATACACGTTAAAGCCGGAGACCAGGATCATGTCCTTCTTGCGGTCGACGATCTTGGTGTAGCCCCTCGCATCCATGATGCCGATGTCGCCCGTCTTGAAAAACCCGTTCTTCGTCATGACCATGGCCGTCTCTTCGTCCTTTTGCCAGTAGCCGCGCATGACCTGCGGTCCGCGAATCGCGATCTCGCCGCGCTCGCCGGTCGGCACTTCCTGCTCGTCGTCGTCGAGGATCTTCAGCTCGACGTTGGGCAGCGGCAGTCCGATGGTGCCCGTGAACGCATCGGTGTCGGTGCGATTGCTGGTGACACCCGAACAGGTCTCGGACAGCCCGTAGCCTTCGGCGATCGGGCAGCCCGTGATGGCCAGCCACTTATTTGCGACCGCCTCCTGGACGGCCGTCCCGCCGCCGGTCGAGATGACCAGTTGCGAGAAGTCGAGCTGTGCGAAGGCCGGCTGCGCGGCCATCCCCGCGAACAGCGTGTTGACGCCGGGAAAGACATGGAAGCGATGTTTCGCGAGGGCGCCGATGAACGCCTCCATGTCGCGCGGGTTCGGGATCAGGATGTTGAGGCCGCCCAGCCGCATGCCCAGCAACGCGCAGGTGATGAACGCGAACACGTGATAAAGCGGTAGCGCACAGACGAGCGTGATCTGGCCTTCGATCTGCCTGCGCTGCAGGCCCGGCATGGTCCACGCCTCGGAGGCCAGCAGCGTCGCGATGATGGTCCGATGTAGCAGCGTCGCGCCCTTGGCGACGCCGGTGGTGCCGCCGGTGTACTGCAGCACCGCGACGTCGTCCGCGTTGACCGTGACCGGCGACATGCGCATCTTCTTGCCGAGCGCAAGCGCGATCGGGAAGCGCGTGGCACCGGGCAGCGACCAGACCGGCACGGCCTTCTTCACACGCCGCACGACGTAGTTGGTCAGCATGCCCTGCGCGAGGCCGAGCATGTCGCCGACCGCCGCGACGACGATGTGCCGGATGACCGTGGAACCGGGCGTCGCCAGCACCTGTTCGAGCGTCGTCGCGAAGTTCTCGAGCACGATGATGGCGGTCGCGCCCGAGTCCTTCAGTTGATGCACGAGCTCGCGCGGCGTGTATAGCGGATTGATGTTGACCGCGATCATCCCGGCGCGCAGCACGGCCGCGACGGCGACCGGATACTGCAGCAGGTTGGGCATCATGATCGCGACGCGATCGCCCTGCTTCAGGCCCTTGCTCTGCAGCCACGCGGCGAGCGCGCTCGACAGTCGGTCCCATTCGCCGTAGGTCAGCGTCTTGCCCATGCAGACGTAGGCCGGCTTGTCCGCATACCTGGCGAAGCTTTCCTCGAAGAGATCAATCAGCGATCCGTAGCGCGTGATGTCGAGGTCGGCTGATACGCCGGGTGGGTAGTGGGCGGTCCAGGGACGCTGGGCGTCGACGGTCATTTGGTCTCCTCTTCTCATTCTCATACTGTTTGAACGCTGCCGCGGTTGGGAAGGGCATGGGGTCAACGCGTTCCGCACGCTGTCATTGAGACCCCTGAAACCATCCCCTCCCCGCCTTCGTCTTGAAGGGGGAGAAGCGAATCAGGAAAACACGTCCGACACGTACCGCCCGTGCTCGTGCTCCATCCGGTCGGCCCACGCCTCGGCGCCCGCATCGTCGATCTGCGTCACTTTCTGATAGATGCGGATGAAGGTCTCGCGGACCGCGGGCGCCATGTGCCTGCCGTCGCCGCAGACGAAGAACTGCGCACCTTCGCGGAACAGTTGGGCGACCTCGGCGCGGTCCTTCCACACGCGGTGCTGCACGAACAGCACGTCGCCGTCGGGCTTGGCCGAGAACGCGGGGCGCATCTCGACGACGCCCTGCGCCTCCCACGACGCGAACTCGTCGCGATAGAGGTAGTCGACGTCGGGATGATCGACACCGAAGAACAGCAGCGACCTGCCGACCTCGCGACCGGCGGCCTTCTGCGCGGCACGCTCCTGCAGGAAGCCGCGAAACGGGGCGACGCCGGTGCCGGCACACACCATCACCATCGCGGTCTTCGGATCGGCCGGCGGATGGAAGCCCGACTGCGATGGTCGGACAGCCACGGCGAGTCGATCGCCGGCCTGCAGGTTGGCCAGGTAAGTCGAGGCCACGCCGAGGAAGCGGCCCTGCCCCGACATCGACGGCGCATCGACCACCGCGATCGTCAGGCTGGCCTCGGAGTCATTGGCGAGCGGCGACGACGAGATCGAGTATTGCCGCGCACGCAGCAAAGGCAGCATCGCGAGGAACTGCGCGAGCGTGACCGCGCACGACTGCGCACGCTCGACGAGGTCGAGCACGCTGACGCGCTTGTCGAGGATCTCGGCCGTGTAGGCCTCGTCGGTGGTGAGGCGCTCGAGATCCACCTTCTCCGGCGGACATTCGGTCGCGGCGGCGAGCTGCGCAACCTGCGCACGCGTCGCCGGCTGCGCGAGCTCGACGTAGTTGGACAGCACCTCGAAGGCGCTGATCGGATAGTCGGCTGGCAACGACGCGGCAGCTCCCGACTGCTTGTGGATGACGATCTGCGTGTCGTTGGCGAGACCGAAGCGACGCAGCGCCCGCTGCACGTTCGACGGCGCGTTGCGCGGCAGCACCGCGAGATAGTCACCGCTGCGATAGCTCATGCCCAGCGGCAGCGCGATCTGGAGGTGCCGTTTCGAACGCGCACGCGCAGGATCGACCAGCGCGAGATTGACCAGCTCGCGGTTGTCGACGATGGTGGCCTGCTCGAGCTCGTTGAGCTGCAGCGCGCTCTCGCGACCGGCCTTCAACACCTCGACGTCGAAGGTCGGCGCCGTCGGCTTCTCGGCCACGGCATGACCCAGCGCCTTGCCGAGGTCGGTCCACAACCCTTCGTACCACTCGTCGAAAGCCCCGAAGAAATCACCGCCCGCATCGGCCTCGCCGCGCGGACGCAAGCGCGACGCACCCGCGGCTTCGAAGGCCGCGTCGACGCGCTTGGGCACGAATTGATAGGTCCGCGCCCATTGCCGGTTGCCGCAGCCGAACACCGCGAACGGCACGCCGGATAGTTCGGAAGATGCGCGGCTCTCAATCCACGCCAGGAACTTCTTCGCGTTGTCCGGCGCCTGGCCTTCGTAGGACGCGGTCACGACGATCACCGGCGTGCCCGGCGCCAGCGTGTCGGCGTGTTCGTCGAGCGATGCGACCTTCGCGGCATAGCCCTGCCGCGGCGCGTCGGCCGCGATGCGCCGCGCGAACATCTCGGACGCACCGGTGTTGCTGCCGTAGAGGACGAGCAGCGGAGGGGCGTCACCGGCCAGGATCACGTCGTCGGCGCTGTCCTTCGTCATCGGCCGCGAGGTCGCCGCGGGCATCGCGCCCTTCAACGAAAAGTCGCCGTGACCGCGTGCCTTGGCGCGGATGTTGAGACCGTGCGGCTTGATGGTCAGCGTCTCCGCGACCTCGAGCTGATACGACGGATCGTCGAACACGATGTCGAAGCGCTGCAGCAGCATCGCCATCACCAGTTGCGCCTCCTGCATCGCGAAGGGCCGGCCGATGCACGCGCGCGCACCGTTGCCGAACGGCTTCCACGCATTCGGCGGCAGTTTCTCGGCGTTGTCCTGCGAGAAGCGATCCGGGTCGAAGGCTTCCGCATCGTCGCCCCATACCGCGGGATCGCGATGGAGCATCGGCTGCAGGACCAGCAGCGTGTCGCGCGCGGTCAGCGGGTAGCGGCCCGCGAGCACCGTGTCCTCGGACGGCTTGACCGCGAAGGCCGGCGCGGTCGGCCATAGCCGCAGCGTCTCCATCAGCATCTGCTCGATGTACTTGAGCTGGGCAAGATGCTCGATGCGCGGCAACTCGTCGCCGAGCACGTCGTCGACGATCTTCTGCGCCTTCATCAGCACGGCCGGATTCTTCAGCAGCAGGTAGGTCGCGAACGACAGCAGCCCGCTGGTGGTCTCGTGGCCAGCGATCAGGAACGTGACCATCTGGAAGCGGATGTTCTCGTCCGACAGCTTCTCGCCGGTCACCGCGTCGACGCCGTTGAGCATCACGTTGAGCAGGTCGTGCTTCTCCAGGCCCTTGGGGTCCTGCCGCCGTTCGGCGATCAGGCGCTCCGCGACCTTGGCCAGCACGACCTGGTCGGCCTCGTACTTGCGCTTCTTCGTGACCATCACGTTCGACAGCATGTTCGGCCGACGGCTGCGCTGGCCCGCCTCGTCGAGCGCATCGACCATCGCGGCCACGAACGGATGCATCTCGTTCTGGTAAAAGCTGTTGAAGCGGTAGTCGAACGCGCACAGCGCGATGGTGTCGAGCGTCAGCCGCGTCATGTTGTCGGCGACATCGATCACCGCACCCGAGCCGTAGCGTTCCCACTTCACGAACATCTGATTGGCGATGTCGACCATGCGATCGAACATCGAGCGCACGCCGAGCGGACCGAAAGCCGGCATCAGCAATCGATGGGCCTTGGCCCAGTTCGGCTCGCTGTTGTAGGCCGTGAAGAGGCCGTCGCCCGCGAATGCGCGAATCTCCTTCAGCGGGCCGTGGATGCGCTTCTGGAAACGCACCTCGTCGGACAGTTCGTTCACCAGTTCCTGCGAGCTGACGACGTACATGTCGGCGCCGAAGATCGTGAGCTTGTAGATCGGCCCGTAGGTCTTCGCGAGCTTCATCATGCTCTGGATGGGCGCACTCGAATCGAGGTCGCCGGCATTGCCGATGAAAGGCTTCATCGGCGGCTGCGGAACGAGTTTCTGGTCAGGCATGGGGTTCGATCTGGTCATGGTTCCGGACGACGTGCGACACCGCCCAAACCCTGCACGCGGCGTCGGCGATCACTTTCCTTCGGCCTTTCAATGCAACGCGCTGCTCGCCGACCGTGCCTTGCGAGCGGGCTTGCCGGACGACACAGCCTTCGTCCGACCATCGGCCGTTTTCGTGGCGACCGACTTGGCTGAAGTCGTCTTGGCGGCAGCTGCCTTCTTCGCCGGCAGCCGCTTGGCCGCGACATTGGGCTTCCTGAGAACGGCGGCTTCGACGCCCACGGGAACCACGAACGCCGTGTCCGGCTTCGCGATCACCGGCACCTCGACCGAGGGCTCCTTCATCGCGGCGTCGTACAACCGCCGATGTTCCTCGACCACGAAGTCGGCGAGGTCGGTCACGTCGGGGACGGCACGCCGACAGGCGATGAGGCCGTAGTCCAGCGAGCCGTTGTAGCTCTGGACCGTGATGTTCAGCGCGACGCCGTGGGTGGGGATCGAGACCGGGAAGTAGCTCAGCATCCGCGCGCCGCACACGTACAGTGGCATCTGGGCGCCGGGCACGTTGGAGACCGCGACGTTGGCGACCGGCGGCATCGAGTTGGCGAGTCCGGAGCGGCCATACATCGACGCGAGGCCCGACATCAGCCACGGCGCGCCGAAGGACGGGAAGTCGGTCGGGATCGCCGCCTTGAAATTGCCGATCATCGTCTTCGCAGCGGCCGACGACTCGTGGATCGTCTTCAGCCGCTCGATCGGATCCTTGATGTCGGTGGCGAGCGTCATCATCGCCATCGACACCTGATTGTTGGCGTCGGTGTTGCCTTGCTCGCGCAGCGAGACCGGCACGGCCGCGGTGAGCGATTTGCTGGGCAGCTGGTTGTACTCCGTCAGATAGCGGCGCAGTGCGCCGCCGCAGGTCGCGAGCACGACGTCGTTCAACGAGTAGCCGAGACGCTTGCCGATGGCCTTGGTCTCGGCCAGCGAGATCGAGCGGCCCGCGTAGGCGCGCTGGTTGGTGATCGAGACGTTGAACATCGTCTTCGGCCCGAACAGCTTGAAATCCTTCGACACCGTCCAGTCGCGCTTGCCGTCGGCGTCCGGCGCCGGCAATGCGACGCTCTGCAGCGCGCGCGCCATGTCGGGCAGCGTCTTGATCAGCTTCACGTACTGCTGCAACGCGTTGCTGATCGCCGCCGACGCGAGTTCGGCCATGCCGAGTTGGTACTGATGCTTGCGACGCTGCTCGCGCGGCGCACGCACCCTCCGCGGCTCGGGCGTGACGTCCATGATCGCGGTCGCCAGCGCGACGCCGGCCTGTCCGTCGATGCCGGCGTGATGGACCTTCGTATACAACGCCACCCGGCCGTTCTCGAGGCCATCGATCACGAAGAACTCCCACAGCGGACGGCTGCGATCGAGCAGCGACGAATGCAGTCGCGCGACGTACTTCTCGAGCTGCTTGTGGGTGCCCGGCTTGGGCAGCGTGACGCGACGGATGTGGTAGTCGATGTCGACGTCGTCGTCCTCGACCCAGACCGGATTCGACATCTCGAAGGGCATCAGCGCGAGCTTGCGCGTGAACACTTCCGAGATGTGGAGCCGGTCGATGATGTGCTGGCGGAAGTCCTCGTAGAAGTCGCCCTTGTAGCCCTTGGGAAGCTCCAACGTGTGCATGCCGCCGACGTGCATCGGCGTCTCGGGCGTCTCGAGATGCAGGAAGCTCGCATCCATCCCGCTCAGGTGATTCATGGGGCCATCCTCGTGTGCGCCTGCGCTGCGCCTTCCTGGAACGGTCGCGGGCAACGACTGCAGGACCGACTGGCCTGGCGGCGTTTCCATGCCGTTCGCTATTGAGAGGGTTGTCGCGGTGCCACGAGCGGGTGGCTCGCGGCCGGACGGGGGGTGTCTCCTCGTGCGCGGAAATATAGCAGTCGCAGGATCGGAGGCAACGCGGGTTTGCCCTTGCCGAGCCGAAGCTGCAGGATGCCAGGACAGGTTTCCTGGAAGGACGAATCGATCCACAACCACGCGCTCGGACGCTCGATCAACAGCTCGAGACCGCCCCCATGAAGACACTCACCGACCAGCTCTCCCAGTACGCCGCCTATCACCGCGACGTGCGCAATCTGTCGACCCACCTGGTCGGCATCCCGATGATCGTCATTGCCGTCACGACGCTGCTCGGACGTCCCGCGTTCGCCGTCGACGGTTTCACGCTGTCACCGGCCATCGTGGTCGCCATCGCGACCGCGATCTGCTACCTGCTGCTCGACCTGCGCCTGGGGGCAACGATGGCGGTCCTCCTCGCGATCGCGGTCGGCCTCGGGCAATGGTTCGCGGCGATGAGCACCCCGCTGTGGCTCGCGGCCGGCATCGCCCTGTTCGCCGTCGGCTGGGCGTTCCAGTTCGTCGGACATCACTCGAAGGGCGCAAGCCCGCCTTCGTCGACGATGTGGTCGGCCTGTTGATCGGGCCGTTGTTCGTGACGACGGAAGTCGCCTTCATGCTTGGCCTGCGTGCACCGCTGCAGGCGGCTATCGAGGCCCGCTGCGGTCCGATGCACGGACCCGCGGACCGCGCGACGACCTGACCGGTCAGGCCGCCTGGATGGCGGACATCAGACTCTTCCGCGAAGCGAGGAGACCGTTGGCCTCCATCTCCTTGAGGTGGAGCTTCGTGGACGGTGGCGTCGCGGTCGATCCGACGTGCCGCTCAAGCACCGCGAGGAAGGGCCGCATCAGGCGCGGATCGAAGTGTGCGCCGCTCTCGCACATCATCTGCTCGACCGCCAGCTTGTGCGGCCAGGCGCGCTTGTAGGGGCGCTCGTTGGTCAACGCGTCGTAGACGTCCGCGAAGGCGCAGATGCGGGCGGCGAGCGGGATGTTCTCGCCGGACACGCCGGGGTAACCGGCGCCGTTCCACCATGCATGGTGGTACTTGGCGATCATCGCGGCCATCTGCAACGTCTCGTCGGAAGAGCTCTCGAGCAACTGGGCACCGATTTCGGTATGTGCGCGCATGGCGGTGACCTCGGCAGCATCGAGCGGACCCGGCTTCAGCAGGATCATCTCGTTGACGGCGATCTTGCCGATATCGTGCAGCCGCGCGGCGTGCTCGATACGCACGCAGTTCTCGGGATCGATGCCGATCTCGGCGGCGAGCAGTCCGGCCAGGCGACCGACGCGAAAGCAGTGCTCGCCGGTCTGGTCGTCGAAGAATTCGGCGGTCAGCGCCCAGTTCTCGGCCACGTCATAGGCGGCGGTGCGCATCGCGGCCTTGAGCGTCTCGACGCGCAGGCTCGCCATGTCGCCATGGATCGCGGTGAGCTCGTCGTGCTTCCTCAACTCCTCGGTCCGCATCGGCGCCTTCGAAAGCAGGAAGGGATTCGCGATGTCGGCGATCGCCGAAGACGTCACGTCGTCCTCGAGCCAGCGCCGGACGCCGGTGAACGGATCGAATGGCTCGGGGACCACGCTGGCAGGACGGTCGCGCAGAGTGACGCCACGCGAGCCCATCTGTCGATAGAACTTGGCGTTCTTGACGCCGGCCGTGTACTCGACCAGTTCCTTGCCGGGATCGACCTTGGAACCTGCGGTGTACTCGACCAGTTCCTTCGCGTAGTCGATGCCGGTCTTGGCGGTCTGCGTGACGATCCGCGTGAGGGCTTCGAGACCGGACGAGACATCGTCGGGATGACGGGCGTGCTTGCGGTCGAGGTCGTTGAGCTCGCCGGTGAGCGTGCGCTTGTGGACGTCGATCAGGGCGCGGAGGACGTCGTCGTGGTAGAGGCGGGTCTCCCGGGTCTGGCGATGCAACGCCAACAACTCCTTCCGGGCGCGAGCTTCACGTTGCGGCTCACGACTGGCCCAGTCGCATAGGGCCGATACGATGCTCAGCAGCGTCTCGACGCGCGGGTTGCTAACGGCGACTGCACGATCCCTCGCCGCCGCCACGAGCATTTCAGCCGTTTCATGATCGTCGTTCGCCAGCAAATAGAGCGCACGGACGTATTCAAAAGTCGTCTTGAGAACGACATCGGCCATCGGATTGTCGTCGAGCATCTGCGCACCGATGCGCAGATAGCGAAGGGCGGCGTTCTCGTTGCGCAGCCGGTGAGCGCTGAAGAGGCCGTGTGTGGCGTTTGCCAGACCTAGATATCTGCCCCGAGGTGAGTTGAGGTCATGCGCGAGCGCCTTGTCGGCGACCTCGATCGCGTCTTGGTACAGGCCCATCTCCTTGAGGAGCGACGCAGTATTGCTGAACGCCAAGCACTCCAGCATGGGGTCACCCAGTTCACGCGCAAGCGTGAGCGTTCGCTCGAAAGTGCTACAAGCCTCTTCAAAACAAGCGCCGTACACGTACGCGTTTGCGAGCGCATTGCCGGACAGACGTTCCAAATTCTTCAATCCATGTTCTGCGGCCAAATTCTTCGCGACGAGGCCGCGACTGATTCCATCGAAAGCACGTCCAATCTTCAAATAGTAAAAGCACGCATCGGCCAAAAGCTTGATTCGTGCTTCGAGGTAAAACAGACCGCTCATCTGCATTAAAACCGCGGTTAGCTGGTCGACGATCGGACGCTTCTGGTCATCCATGTCGGACATGGCGGCGACTACTAGCGCATCTAGCCGCCGAAACTGATCGCCGGCTTTGATCGACTCGCCGGTGCTCAAAGACCGCGCAACATCAAAGATATCGGCGGACAAAAATTCGTCTACGTCATTTCCTGCGTTCATTTTGCGCTTGCCTTCGGATTGATGACTACGCTAACTTGGCATCACCTGACGCAAATGGTCAGTAACGGACAAAATTCTTCCCAAGTTAATTACAGGAGCAATTCCATGATTGCAGTCTTTCAGATCCAAGAAATCGCCATCGATGCTCTCGAGACGGACATCGCTTACCAAATCGTGCAAGACGTTGAGCTGGTTCACGTCGGCGGCGGATGTACGGCAACTCATTTCTGAGGAGCTAGTAGCAAACAAGATTCGCGCCAAGCCCCGCAGCGCATCCCGAAACCCGGGATCCTGCGGGGCTTTGTTGTTTTTTAAGCTCGGAATTTCTACTCGAATGGAAGTCGTTCGAGTTGTGATTGAACCTAGGTCACTAGGTCTTGCAATACCAGCAAGCTAATTCCCATGCCTAGATCGAACGAGTAATTAGTCTTATTGCGAACGAATGACTAAAGAACTCATCTACTCCGCAATCGAGAAGCTGGCAATACAGAGAATATCCCGCCATATCGGACCAGAGAGTCCGCGTTGATATTTGAGCACGGCCTGAGATGCGGAAACGCGCAGTGTCAGGCTTCCGTAGCCCCGTCGAAGTCATGCCGTCCCGAGCCCTTCATCGGATCGCGCGGATTCGCCGGCATGGGGGCCGACTGGATCGAATGTTGCTTCAGCGCTTCCAGCACGATCGGCGAGAGGGCGGTGCCACCATCTACGGACCAGTAGGCCGTGAGCTGATCGCGCATCCGCGGCGCCCAAAATTTGCGGATATGGTTCGAGATGCCTTCCAGTGCCTCGTCGCGCTCCGGCATCGCATCGAAGAATTCACCGATCTGGTTCGCCATCGTCACGAGGTTGTCGACGTTCATGCGGGAATCGATACCGGTTGGCTGGTCAGCCCGAAACGCGCGGGATCGGTGTAGCAGACCAGGTCGCGGCCGCGCGCGAAGCCAGCGAGCGCGAGTCTGTGCTCGGTCGCGACGCGCACCGCGAGCGCGGTCGGCGCAGACACCGCGACCAGCATGCTCGCGCCGGCCATCAACGTTTTCTGGACCATCTCGACGCTGGCCCGGCTGGTGACTGCCACGAAGCCTTCTTCGGAGCGAATCTCGGCGCGCACCATCGCACCGATCAGCTTGTCGAGCGCGTTGTGACGGCCGACATCCTCACGGACCAGCAGCACGCGGCCGTCGCGATCGCACCAGGCCGCCGCGTGGGCCGCACCCGAGATCCGTTGCAGCGGTTGCTGCTCGGTCATCGCAGTCAGCGCAACGGCGATGGCCGAGATCTCGACCGTCAGAAGATGGGCAATCGGTGGCATCGGTCGCAACACCTGATCGAGACTCTCGGTGCCGCACAGGCCGCAACCCGTGCGGCCGCTGAGGTTGCGGCGCCGCTCCTTCATGCGGAACTCGCAAGCGCTCGCCACCTCGAGCCGGACCTCGATGCCATTTCCGACCGGAACGACCTCGACGCCGTAGAGTTCGGAGCGATCTTTCAGCAGTCCTTCGGTGAGCGCGAACCCGAGCGCGAACTCTTCCAGATCGAGCGGGCTCGCCAGCATCACGGCATGCGAGATCCCGTTGAAGATCAGCGCGACCGGCACCTCGTCGACCAGCCAGTCGTCGGCGGCTTCGAGGCGTCCGGCGCGATAGCGCGTGACACGCGTACGCTCGACGCCCTGCAGGTCGGCTGACGGTTGGACGAGCTTCACTTCTCGAGCACCGCTTCCGCCTCTTCCCGACCCTGCTTGAGGAGGTCGAGCTGCGTGCGGTTGAACGTTGCGTATTCCTTCTGCCACTCGGACGGCTGCGCGACCGGCATCACCTGCACCGCCGTGACCTTGTATTCCGGACAGTTGGTCGCCCAGTCGGAGTTGTCGGTGGTGATCACGTTGGCGCCCGACTCGGGAAAGTGGAAAGTGGTGAACACCACGCCCGGCTGCATCCGCTCCGCGAGCGTCGCGCGCAGCACGGTCTGGCCGGCGCGGCTCTCGATGCCGACCCAGTCGTTGTCCCTGATCCCGCGTTCTTCGGCATCGTGAGGGTGGATCTCGAGACGGTCCTCGTCATGGAACACGTTGTTCGCGGTACGCCGCGTCTGCGCGCCTACGTTGTACTGCGACAGGATGCGGCCGGTCGTCAGCAGCAAGGGGAACTTGCGCGTCACCTTCTCTTCGCTGGGGACGTATTTCGTGATGATGAACTTGCCCTTGCCGCGCACGAAATGGTCGACGTGCATCAGCGACGTGCCGGCCTCGTCGGTGTCGTCGTTGCACGGCCACTGCACGCTGCCCAAACGGTCGATCCTGGCGTAGCTGACGCCCGCGAAGGTCGGGGTCAGCGACGCGACCTCGGCCATGATCTGCTCGGGATGCGCGTAGGCCATCGGATAGCCGAGCGCGTTCGACAGCTTGACCGTGACCTCCCAGTCGCCGAGACCCGCGAGCGGTGGCATGACCTGACGCACACGCGAGATGCGGCGCTCCGCGTTGGTGAACGTGCCGTCCTTCTCGAGGAACGACGAGCCCGGCAGGAAGACGTGGGCGTACTTGGCCGTCTCGTTGAGGAAGATGTCCTGCACGACGACGCATTCCATCGCCATCAGGGCATCCGCGACGTGCTGCGTGTTCGGGTCGGACTGCACGATGTCCTCGCCCTGGCAGTACAGGCCCAGGAAGCTGCCGTCGTGCGCGGCGTCGAACATGTTGGGGATGCGCAGGCCGGGCTCGGGGCTGAGCGTCACGCCCCACGCGTCCTCGAACTGCAGACGCGTCACGGTGTCCGAAATGTGCCGATAGCCGGGCAGCTCGTGCGGGAACGAGCCCATGTCGCAACTGCCCTGCACGTTGTTCTGGCCGCGCAGCGGATTGACGCCGACGCCTTCCCGGCCGACGTTGCCGGTGGCCATCGCGAGGTTCGCGATGCCCATCACCATCGTCGAGCCCTGCGCGTGCTCGGTGACGCCGAGGCCGTAGTAGATCGCGCCGTTGGGGCCGGCCGCGTAGAGGCGCGCGGCGGCGCGCAGGTCCGCCGCGGATACGCCGCTGCGTTCTTCGGTGGCCTCGGGCGAGTTCTCGGAGAGCGCGACGAAGTCCTTCCAGTCCTTAAAGCTCTTCGTGTCGCAGCGCTCGGCGATGTACTCCTCGGCAAGCAGGCCCTCGGTGACGATCACGTGCGCCATCGCGGTGATGACCGCGACGTTGGTGCCGGGCTTCAACGCAAGATGATGGTCGGCCCTCACATGCGGGCCGTCCACGATGTCGGTCTTGCGCGGGTCGACGACGATGAGCTTCGCGCCTTCGCGCAGGCGCCGTTTCATTCGCGACGCGAACACCGGGTGCGCATCGGTCGGGTTGGCGCCGATCACCATGATCACGTCGGCCTGCTCCACCGACTTGAAGGTCTGCGTGCCCGCCGACGTCCCGAAGGTCTGACCGAGGCCGTAACCGGTCGGCGAATGGCAGACCCGCGCACAGGTGTCGACGTTGTTGTTGCCGAACGCGGTGCGCACCAGCTTCTGGACCAGATAAGCCTCTTCGTTCGTGCACCGCGAGGAAGTGATGCCGCCAACGGAGTCGATCCCATGCGTCGACTGGATGCGCTTGAACTCGCTCGCCGCGTAGCCGATCGCCTCGTCCCAGCTCACCTCACGCCACGGGTCGGTGATCTTGTTGCGGATCATCGGCTTCGTGATGCGGTCGGCGTGCGTCGCGTAGCCCCACGCGAAGCGACCCTTGACGCAACTGTGCCCTTCGTTCGCCTTGCCATCCTTCCACGGCACCATGCGGACGACCGTATTGCCCTTCATGTCGGCCTTGAAGCCGCAGCCGACTCCGCAGTACGCACAGGTGGTGATGATGCTGTGCTCGGGCTGGCCGAGCCAGATCACGCTCTTCTCCTGAAGCGTCGCAGTCGGGCAGGCCTCGACGCAGGCCCCGCAGCTGACGCACTCGCTGTCCATGAACGACTCGCTCTGGCCCGGCGACACGCGGCTCTCGAAGCCGCGGCCGCTGATCGTCAACGCGAACGTACCCTGGGTCTCCTCGCAGGCGCGCACGCAACGGTTGCAGACGATGCACTTGCTCGGGTCGTAGGTGAAGTACGGGTTCGACTCGTCCTTCGCCTCGTCGAGGTGATGGGCACCGGCCGCTGCACCGACGCCGTAACGCACGTTGCGCAGGCCGGTCACGCCGGCCATGTCCTGCAGCTCGCAGTCGCCGTTGGCGCTGCAGGTCAGGCAGTCGAGCGGGTGGTCGCTGATGTACAGCTCCATCACGCCCTTGCGCAGCTCCTGCAGCCGCGGGCTTTGCGTACGCACCGTCATGCCCTGCTCGACCGGCGTCGTGCACGACGCGGGGTAGCCCTTGCGGCCGTCGATCTCGACCAGGCACAGGCGGCACGAGCCGAACGGCTCGAGGCTGTCGGTCGCGCACAGCTTCGGGATGTTGACGCCGGCCTCGGCGGCCGCCCGCATCAGCGACGTGCCCTTCGCGACGGTGATCTGGAAACCGTCGATGGTGAGCGTCACTTCCTCGGTGGCCGTACGACGCGGCGTGCCGAAATCGCGTTCGCGCTTCAGTTCAGTGATCATGATTTCTCCCAGCGATCAGGCCGGTTGCTCGTGCGGGTTGCCGTGTACGACATCCGTCACGGCCTCGGGTTCGATGCCGAAGTCGGCCGGGTAGTGATTGAGTGCCGACATCACGGGATAAGGCGTCATCCCGCCCATCGCGCACAAGCTGCCGTAGAGCATCGTGTCGCACAGGTCGCGCAACAACTGGACCTGCTGGACGCGCGGATGTTTCGCAGTCGGCGTCACGATGCGGTCGATCACCTCGACGCCACGGGTCGAGCCGATGCGGCAGGGCGTGCACTTGCCGCACGACTCGATCGCGCAGAACTCCATCGCGTAACGCGCGAGCTGCGCCATGTCGGCGGTGTCGTCGTGGACCACGATGCCGCCGTGGCCGACCACCGCGCCCTGTGCCGCGTAGGCCTCGTAGTCGAGCGGCACGTCCCATTGCGACTCGGGCACGTAGGCGCCGAGCGGTCCACCGACCTGCACCGCCTTGATCGGCCGGCCGCTCAGGCTGCCGCCGCCGAAGTCGAAGAGCAGTTCGCGCAACGTGATCCCGAAAGCCTTCTCGACCAGGCCGCCATGCCTGATGTTGCCCGCGAGCTGGAACGGCAGCGTGCCCTTCGAGCGACCCATGCCGTAGTCGCGATAGAAGGCCGCGCCCTTCGCGACGATGATCGGGACGCTCGCAAAGCTGATGACGTTGTTGATCACCGTGGGCTGGCCGAACAGGCCTTCGATGGCCGGCAGCGGCGGCTTCGCACGCACGATGCCGCGCTTGCCTTCAAGGCTTTCAAGCATCGCCGTCTCTTCGCCGCAGACGTAGGAGCCGGCGGCCTTGCGGACCTCGAGATGGAAGGTCCTGCCGGCGCCGAGGATGTCGTCGCCGAGGAAGCCGGCCGCCGTCGCGCGCGTCACTGCCTCGCGCATCGTGGCGATCGCGTGCGGGTACTCGGAGCGGATGTAGACGTAGCCCTTCGTCGCTCCGACCGCGAGGCCGGCGATGGTCATCCCCTCAATCAGCATGAAGGGGTCGCCCTCCATCGTCATGCGATCGGAGAACGTGCCGGAGTCGCCTTCGTCGGCGTTGCAGGCGACGTACTTTTGCGCGGCTTGCGTCCCGAGCACGGTCTTCCACTTGATGCCGGTGGGGAACGCCGCGCCACCGCGACCGCGCAGGCCCGACTGCGTGACCTCATCGACCAGCGCGGCGCCATCCATCGTCAGCGCCCGCCGCAGGCCGACCCAGCCGTCGTGCGCTTCGTACTGTGCGAGCGACAGCGGATCGATCACACCCATGCGCGCGAAGGTCAGTCGCTCCTGCAGCGCCAAGTAGGGAATCTCTTCGGTGAGGCCGTGCCTGAGGGCGTGATCGCCACCCCGCAGCAAGCCCACATCGAGCAGCGCAGCCACGTCCTCGGGTTCGACCGGGCCGTACGCGACACGACCCTGCGGCGTGACGACCTCGACGAGCGGTTCGAGCCACAACAGCCCGCGCGAGCCGTTGCGAACGATCTCGATCGTCTCGCCGCGGCGTGCGCATTCGTCAGCCAGTGCAGCCGCGACTTCATCGGCACCGACGGCAAGGGCTGCCGAGTCGCGAGGAACGTAGACTTTCATGCGGCGATCTCCAGTTTCGCCGCGAGGCGATCGAGCTTGACGGTCGTCATCCGCGCATACGGCTTGTCGTCGACCATGATCGCCGGCGACATCGCGCACAGACCGAGGCAGTAGACCGGCGCCAGGGTCACCACGCCGTCGGCGCGCGTGTGATGCGACTTGCAGCCGAGCAGTCCTTCGGCGTGCGCCATCAACGCGTCGCCCCCTACGGCCTTGCACGACTCGGCACCACAGACCTCGACGAGGTGACGCCCCACCGGCTTGTTGCGGAAGAAATGGTAGTAGGTGATGACCCCATGCACCTCGGCGCGCGACAGGTTGAGTCCGCGCGCGATCGACGGCACGCCCGCGTCGGGTACGTGACCGACCGCCTCCTGGATCGCATGCAGCAGCGGCAGCAAGGCGCCAGGCTGGTCACGATGCCGGGCGACCAGTTCGTCGACGATCAAGAGGTAGGGCTCGTTCATCACTTGAAGAAGTTCTGCACGCTGATCAGCGTGCGATAAACCCCCCACGCGATCGGGATGCCCACCGCGCCCCATGCGAGCGCGGCGACCAGGGTACCGCTTCGCGCGTCGGTCTTCGCCGCCACGCCGTCCATCGACGCCGCCCTGACCTTCTCGTGCGCAAGTGCCTTCTCGCGCGCCAGCTCGTCGTCGGTCATGAACCACTTCGCGTCTAGCGGCTTGATCAGCAGGTTGCAGATCAGGCCGACGACCAGCATGCCGACCAGGATGAACATGGTCTGGTTGTAGACCTGCTCGCGCGGGATGCCGAGGCCAAGCTGGTACTCGCGCATGTAGTTGACGATCACCGGACCGAGGATGCCGGCCGTGGCCCACGCGGTCAGCAGCCGGCCGTGGATGGCGCCGACCATCTGCGTGCCGAACAGGTCCGCAAGATAGGCCGGCACGGTCGCGAAGCCGCCGCCGTACATGCTGAGGATGATGCAGAACGCCGACACGAACAGCAGCTTGCTGCCGCTGCCGGCCGATGCCGGGATGCTCGCGTACAGCAGACCGCCGAGCACGAAGAAGACCACGTAGGTCATCTTGCGACCGAACTTGTCGGACAGGCTGGCCCAGAAGAAACGACCGCCGATGTTGAACAGGCTCAGGAGAGCTGTAAACCCGGCTGCTACGATCGCGATCGCCTTGAGCTGGTCACGGTCGAGCTGGCCGAAGCGCAGGTCGGTGCCGATCAGCGCACCGCCGAACACCTCCTGCAACATCGGGCTCGAGATGCCGATCACGCCGATGCCGGCCGACACGTTCATGCACAGGACCATCCACACCAGCCAGAACTGCGGGATGCCCCACACCTTGCTGACGTGAACGTGACCGTGCGTGATCATGGCCTTGCCGGCATTGGCTGCCGGTGGCGTCCAGCCCGCCGGCTTCCAGCCGCTGGCCGGCACGCGATAGCCGAGCGCACCGCCCATCATGAACACGAAGTAGGTTGCGGCCATCACGAGGAACGTCGTGGCGACGCCGACATCGGTGGGGGTCGCGAAGCTCTTCATCAGTTCGGCCGCGAGCGGCGAGCCGATCATCGCGCCGCCGCCGAAGCCCATGATCGCCATGCCGGTCGCCATGCCGCGACGATCGGGGAACCACTTGATCAGCGTGGACACTGGCGAGATGTAGCCGAGGCCCAGTCCGATGCCGCCGATCACGCCGGAACCGAGCCACATCATCCACAACTGATGCAGATGGACGCCGATCGCCGAGATGACCAGGCCACCGGCCCAGCAGCAAGCCGCCACCACGCCGGCCTTGCGCGGCCCCGCGCGTTCGAGCCAGCCGCCCCACACGGCCGCCGATACGCCCAACAGCACGAAGAACAGCGTGTACATCCAGCCCAGGCTGGAGATGCGCCAGTCGCAGGTCGTCGTGAACAGCTCGGCGAAGAGGCTGATGTCCTTCGAGCAGGCCAGCGCCTCCTTGCCGCCGATCGCCTTCGACAGCGGCAGCCAAAACACCGAAAACCCGTAGGCCATGCCGATGCACAGGTGGATCGCGAGCGCGGCGGGCGGGACGAGCCAGCGGTTGAAGCCTGGTCCGGCGATGGTCCGTTCCTTCGACAGGAAGCCATAGGACGGCGTCGACGACGGAAGACGGTCTGCAGCGATTGATGCCAAAAAGGGTCTCCTCGATTTCGTTTTTTTGAGTGCATCATGTGGCCCTTCCGACGTGTTCCGAGCCACCGCGCATCGAGCACTCTAGAGGCCCGCCATCAGCCCCGCAATAGGCGCATCACAGCGCAGCAGTTATGCCCGTCGGCGCCTAAGGGAGACCCCGTAAGGGGCACTACCGACACCACCGCATGAAGCGCGTCTCGATCAAGCCGCAATGGACCATCCGCTTTCCGGATGGCAAGACCCTGCCTCCGCGCCTGCTCGACCTGCTCGCGCAGGTCCAGGCCAGCGGTAGCCTATCGGCCGCCTGCACGAGGTCGGGCACGTCGTATCGGCACGCCTGGGACCTGATCCGTCAGGGCGAAGCGCTGTTCGGGGCCGGGCTGCTGCAGATGGAGCGGGGACGCGGATCGCAGCTCACGGCGCTGGGCGAGAAGCTGGTCCGTGCCGATCAACGGATCCAGGCCCGCCTCGCGCCGGGACTCGAGTCGCTCGCCTCCGAACTCGAATCCGAGATGGAAGCCGTGCTGCAGACCGAGCCCGTGCTGCTGCGAGTCCGTGCGAGCCATGGCTTCGCGATCGAGATCCTCTTCGACCTGCTTTCGGCGCACGGCATCGCGTTCGAACGCAAATACGTCGGCAGCCTCGAAGCGCCCGCGGCCCTGCGCGACGGCAGCTGCGACGTCGCCGGCTTCCATATCCCGATCGGCACCATGGAAGTTCCGGCGCTCCGCCACTACCGCCGCTGGATGGACCCGGGTCGTCACGTGATCGTCGACATGGCGACCCGACACCAGGGATTGATGGTGCCCGCCGGCAACCCGCTCAAGATCTACGACCTGCAGGATCTGCTGCGACCGGACGTGCGCTTCATCAACCGGCAGCGCAACTCAGGCACCCGCTTCCTGCTCGAGGGACTGATGGCCGAAGCCCGGGTGGACAGCAACCGCATCAACGGCTTCGAGCAGGGCGAGGTCACGCACGCCGCCGTCGCGGCGTACATCGCGAGCGGCCTGGCCGACGCGGGCTTCGGACTCGAGACGCCGGCCCGTCGCTTCAAGCTCGACTTCATCCCGTTGGCCACCGAGCGCTACTTCCTGATGTGCGACGCGTCGGCGCTCGAACAGCCCGTCATGCAACAGGTCCTCGCGATCGTCGGCGGGTCGACCTTCCGTGCCGCGGTGGATGCGCTGCCCGGCTACGACGCCCGTCATGCAGGGCGCGTGCAACGTCTGCCTGATGCGTTCTCCACGCTCACGGCGGACGCAGAGACCTATTAGGGCGATCACCCTAACTATCCCGCGTTTCTAGTTTTCTCCGCCTAGGGTGTCTCGCAGAAGATGCGGTCCATGGAGTCGTGCAGCGGTTCAAACGCACAGGCTCCGGCAGCCAAACGGCATCCGCCGCGCTGCATGCGATCAACCCTGAATGGAGACTTACATGTCCAACCCCACCCTGAACGCCGTTGCCATCGATGTCGTCGGTCAATACGGCCTCGCCAGCAAGCATCTCGTCAACGCCTATCGCCTCGGCACGCAGCGCGTGGTGGCCCAGATCAACGATCGCTACACGTCGATGATCAAGTCGCCGTCGCTGCCGATGGTCGACGAGTCGATCCGCTCGAGCATCCTGTCGGCCTATGCCCAACTGACCGGCTTCTTCGTCGGCGGCGTGACCCGTGCCACCGAGCAGGCCGATGTCGCGATCGACAAGATCACGGACACGACCGCCCAAGGCATCAAGCGCCTCGGCAACGTCGGTGACCGCTTCGAAGCGATGATCGGCAAGCCGGTCGTCGAGACGATGACCAAGATCAACATGCCCGCTGCCCAGCTGTCGCTGCAGATTGCCGGCCAGGTGGTCGAAGGCTCGAAGCGTCTGGTCGAGCGTGTCGCAGCCGTCGAAAAAGCCATGGCCGCGACCGTCGTCTCCGCGACGACCGAAGCGAAGGCTCGCGGCAAGCGCGCTGCCGCCTGATCTTCCTCACGCGATGCCGGACCGCATGGGTCCGGCTACCCGTGGTGATACATTCGACGACGTTGCAAGGCCGGTGATCGAGGGACTCGATCGCCGGCCTTGTTCGTTATCGCCCTGGCCTGCAGGAGAGCGGCATGAGCAAACCCATCGTCAAGAGTGCACCATCCCGATCGACGGCCGCGCGCGGGAAGACGGCCTCGAAGGTCGTCTCCAAGACGATCCCGCAAGCCACGGAGACCACGGCGCCGCGCGCCTCCAAGAACATCCTCTCGGCCGGCATCAAGGCACTGACCAACGCGCACGAGGAAGCGGTCGCGCGACAGAGCCGCGTGTTTGAATCCCTGCTCGGCCTCGGCCAGCGGCGGGATGCGGAGAAGGCCGCGACACCCACGGCCGCGACGACGCTGGACCCGTTCGGCTTCAAGAAATTCGAGGACGTGTTCGACCAGCGCGTGGCGAAGGCCATGGAGCACATCGGCCTTCCGACGGCGCAGGCGTTCGCGGCGTTGCAAGCGGAGGTCGAGCAGCTGCGCGAGACCGTCGCCCGGCTCGAAGCCCAGTCGCGGAAGCGCTGAGGACCGAACGCCACGCCGCGATCGATCATGGCCGGCACGAGCACCCGCGATCGCATCCTCGAAGTCAGCCTCGAGCTGTTCAATCGCGAAGGCATGGCTGCCGTCTCGACGCATCGCATCGCGACCGAGACGGACATCAGTCCGGGCAACCTGCACTATCACTTCAAGACCAAGCAGCAGATCGTCACGTGGCTGTTCCGGCGCTTCGAGGGCCGCATCGCGCCCTGTCTCGAAGCCGCTACTGGCGTCTCGGCGATCGACGACGTCTGGCTGACCCTGCACATGACCTTCGAGGCGATCGACGCGTTCCGCTTCGTCTATCGCGACATTGCGTTCCTGCTGCACGAGTACCCGGAGCTCGAGGAGCCGGCGCAGACGCTGGTCATGGCCAACCTGATCGCGTCGCGCGAACTCTGCGCACGATTGGCCGCGGCGGGCGTGCTGAAGGCATCGATCGAAGACATCGAGATGCTGGCCCTGCAGATGGTCTTCACCACCACCTGCTGGTTCTCGTTCACCCGATTGACGCCCCGCAATGCGCGCAGCAAGCATGCCGGGCCGGGTTTCGCCGCGTACTACACGCTGACCCTGCTGTCACCCTACGTCGTAGGCGAAGCGCGCGATTATCTGAATTACCTGCGCGGCAAGTATCTGGGTTGATGCTGCGGCTACGATACCGGTACAACAGACGGGACGCAGGTCGTCCGGTCGACAAAACGACGAAGGAAAGAACACCATGAACACGATGACTCGAGATGCCATGCCCGACCGATCGATCACGCCGCCGTCGCGATTGCTGCAACTGCTCGAAGGCCGCGCGTTGTGGGAACTGGGCGCGACGATGTCGATCTGGCCGCTGCTGTCGATGGCGCCGAAGGGCGACGGGCATCCCGTGCTCGTGCTGCCGGGACTGGTGGCGAGCGATCTGTCGACGCGCGTGCTGCGGCGCTTCCTGCGCGAACGCGGCTACTACGTGCACGGCTGGAAGCTCGGTCGCAACCTCGGCCTGCGCGAGGGTGTGGAGAAAGCCCTGTTCGAACGACTCGACGCGCTGAACCAGCAGCACGGGGCGAAGGTGAGCATCGTGGGATGGAGCCTCGGCGGCCTGTACGCGCGCGTGCTCGGCAAGCACAACCCGGAGGCGGTGCGCAGCGTGATCACGCTGGGCAGCCCGTTCGCCGGATCGCCGCGCTCGACCAACGCATGGCGCGTGTACGAATGGGCCAGCGGCCAGAAGTCCGACGACCCGCAAGCCCACGAGCGTCTGCGTGGTGCGCTGGCCATGCCGACCACGTCGATCTACAGCAAGACCGACGGAATCGTGGCCTGGCCTTCGAGCATCGACGTCGAGACGCCGACCTCGGAAAACATCGAGGTGTACGCGAGCCATCTCGGCCTCGGCGTCAACCCCGCGGTGCTGTATGCCGTGGCGGACCGGCTGTCGCAACCCCAGGGCGCGTGGAAGCCTTTCGATCGCAGCGGCGTCCGGTCGATCATCTATCCGAGGGCTGCGAAGGCCTGAGCCTTAACCGATCGAAAAGACGGGCGGCTTCGGCCGCCCGTTCTCATTCGGGCTCAGCGACCCCAGTAGCCGCGACCGCCGTAATAGCCGCCGCCGCCATATCCGTAGCCGTCGTGAGCATGAACGCCGATATAGACCGGCGGGCCGATGGGGACGACGGCGCAACCGGCCAGGGTTGCAATCAGGACCGCAAGGACTATCGATTTCATGGTGACCTCCGAGTTGGTGACCACTCAACGGGGAGAACGACGGATGGACGACGGGAGCGGCGGGCCGATTGTTACCGAAGGTGTCTGGATCGGGGACCGGTCCGACGATCCAGTCCGGTCCGCTCACACGGCTTACGTGTCGTTACACGGCGCGCGAGCGTCGGCGATCAGTGCAGGTGCTTGCCGTCGTGGTCGTGATCATGGCCGTCGTGGTCATGATCGTGGTCGTCGTGCGAGTGCGCGCCATGCGCGTGGCCATGCACGACCTCTTCGTCGCTGGCCATGCGCACCTCGAGGATCTCGCACGAGAAGCGCAATGCGATGCCGGCCAGCGGGTGATTCGCATCGAGTACGACCGTATCGGTGGTCAGGTCGGTGATCGTGAGGATCTCGGGGTCTTCCTCTTCGTCTTCGGGAACGCCTTCGAAGCGCATGCCGACTTCGAGCGGCTCAGGAAACTTGGAACGTGCCTCGACCCGTACCTGATCGGCGTCGTACTCGCCGAACGCGTCCTGCGGCTCGAGCTGCATCGCCGTGGTGAAGCCGGGCTCCTGGCCTTCGAGCGCTTCCTCGACCTTGGGGAAGATGCCGTCGTAGCCGCCGTGCAGGTACTCGACCGGCTCTTCGGTCTCTTCGATGAACTCGCCTTGTGCATCGGTGAGCCGGTACTTGAGCGTGACGACGCTGTTCTTGGCGATTTTCATGGGAGTGGGGGCCGGCGGCTCGTTCGGTAAAGAGCGCAGTATTATACGCAGTGGCCGCGCTGCGCCAAGGTCGAAATCGGGTCATGCGACTACCATCCGGGTCCATGTCCAGAAGCCCTGCCCACGATCCCCATCTGCTAGGCGGCCTGTCACCGGCCGCTTTCCTGGCCACGTACTGGCAACGCAAGCCGTTGCTGATCCGCGCGGCTGTCTCCGATCCGAGCGCCTTGCCCGACGGGGCTGCGCTGGCCGAGCTCGCATCGCGCGACGACGTCGAGTCGCGGCTGGTCACCGCCTTCGATGGACGCTGGGCGATGGAGCACGGTCCTTTCGATCGCCTGCCGCGACGGAAGCGCGACTGGACGCTGCTGGTGCAGGGCGTGAACCTGCACGATCGCGCTGCCGATGCGTTGATGCGGCGCTTCGACTTCGTTTCGACGATGCGTCTCGACGACCTGATGATGAGCTACGCAACCGAGGGCGGCGGCGTCGGTCCGCATCTGGATTCCTATGACGTTTTCCTGCTGCAGGTGGAGGGCCGCAGACGCTGGCGCTGGCGTGACCGGCGCTCCACGTCGACCCGCGACCGCATGCTGGTCGACGACGTGCCGCTGAAACTGCTCAAGCACTTCGAGGCGACCGACGAGGCCGTGCTCGAGCCGGGCGACATGCTGTACCTGCCGCCCTCCTGCGCGCACGAAGGCACGGCCATCGGGGCGTGCACGACCGCCTCGATCGGCTTCCGGGCGCCGTCGTGGAACGCGATGAGCCAGGAATTCTTGTTCACGATGGCCGAGCGTTCCTGGCCCGACGGTCGGCACGTCGACGCCGGCCGCGCGCCGAGCCGGTCACCCGGCGCGATCGACCCTTGCATGCTGGCCGCGATTGAGCAACGACTCGCGGCGATCCGCTGGACGACGCGCGACATCGAGTCGTTCGTCGGTCGCCATTTCAGCGAGCCGAAGGCTCACGTGACCTTCGATCCGCCCCCACCCCGGTCGATGGGCGCCTTCATCCAGCGGGCATCGAAGCACGGCCTGGCGCTCGACCTGCGCGCGACGCTGCTGCATCGCGGCCGCAACGGCTACATCGTCGGCGAGGCCTTCGCATTGCCGACGGCTTGTCGCGCCGCGTTCAGGCTACTCGCCGATCGCCGCCGGGTCGACGCGTCCACCGCCACGTCGATGCTTGAAGACCCGCAAGCACGCGCCCTGCTCCACACCTGGTGGAGCGACGGCTGGATCCATGTCGCTGGAGGACCCATCGATGGCTCATCCTGATTCGGACCCGCAGCTGCATCCGTCCAGCAGCACCTTCGTGCGCACGCCGTTCGACACGCGTGCCGCCTTCATCGGCCACCTGCAGGACGCGCTCGAACGGGCGCAACGCGAGGTGTGGATGGCCGATCGCGACTTCGCGGACTGGCCGCTCACCGAGCCGACCTTCACTGCGGCGCTCCAGGCCTTCCTGCGACAGAGTGCGGCCAACCAGCTGCGTCTTCTGGCCCTCGACACGGAGCGCATCCCGACGAACGCCCCGCGCTTCATGCAGGTCATCAAGGGCCATGCTGTCAATGCCCAATGCCGACTCGTCCCGCCGCATGCGGCGGCGCGCTTCGGTGAGACCTGCTCGATGCTGATCGCTGACCGGTCGTTGCTGGTCCGGCGCTTCCATCGCAACCACCTTCGCGGCGCCGCAGAGTTCGATCCGGCTGCGGCGAGACCATGGCTCGATCAGTTCGAAACGCTGTGGGAGGAATCGTCGCCGACGCTGATGTCCACCACCATCGGCCTCGGGTGATCCCGCCAGACTTGCGAAATCCCGCAAATTGTCACAAGAAGGGGAAATAGCCGTATCGGTGTCCATCCGAACCCTTGCACCCGGGCCACTCCTCTATACTTAGCAGATGCGTGATTCGAATGCTTCATGGACAAGCCTCGTGTATCTGGCGCCAAGAACGCGCTCACTCATCAACTCCCCTAGGAAGGCAAACATGAAAAAGACCCTGCTCGTTGCATCGTTGCTGGCAATATCCCTGGTCGCTTGCGGCAAGAAGGAAGATTCGACTTCTTCCACGAGCACCACGACGACGACGCCGGCCCCGGCTCCGGCCATGGCACCAGCTAGCCCGCCGCCGGCCCCGGCTGCCACGCCGCCGGCCGATGCCACCCCAGCTACTCCGGCGCCTGCCGACAGCACCAGCACGACGACCACGAAGACCGAAGAAACCAAGAAGTAAGCACCGGTTCACGGTCCAGGAAAAAGCCGGCTTACGCCGGCTTTTTTACGTCCGTCTTCCGCAGCTCACGGGACAGGTCGATCCAGCCGATGCCCGTGTCCTGATCGGCCACAGCGATGCGGCCGACATCCCAACCGGTCGCCGATGCGAGCGCGGCGCGCGCGAGGTCCGGCGTGTTGTTGGATCGGCTGAGATGCGCGGCAACGAGGTGCCGCAACTTCGAGCGATCGAGCCGCGAGACGATCTCGGCGGCCGCCTCGTTCGACAGATGACCGTAGTCGCCCCCGATGCGACGCTTGAGCGCATAGGGATAGTCCGACACTTCGAGCATCGCCGGATCGTGGTTGCACTCCATCACGAGACCGTCGCAGCCCGACAGGCTGTCGACGATGTGGGAAGTGCCGCGACCGGTATCGGTCAGCAATCCCAGTCGGTGAAGACCGTCGTCGAATACGAACTGGGTCGGCTCACGGGCGTCGTGAGGCACGGGGAAAGGCGAGACGACGATGGGTCCCACCGAGAAGCGCGCGTGGCCCGAACAGACGTTGACGGAGATGTTGGGGAAGCGCTCCGTCATCACCGACTGCAACGTGCCGTGCGAGGCCCACACCGCGAGGCCGTGGCGTCGCGCCAGCGCGAACACGCCGCCGATGTGGTCGCCGTGCTCGTGGGTTACGAGAATGGCGTCGAGCGTCGACGGCTCGATGCCGAGACGCGTCAGGCGCGCCTCGGCGGCCCGGACGCCGAAGCCGCAATCGACCATGACGCGCCACGGTCGATCGCGCCCGTCTCCGGGCGCCGCCTCGACGATCAGTCCGTTGCCTTCGCTGCCGCTGCCGAGCGAGGCGAATCGCACGGGGTCGGTCCGCCTCTTACTTCAGCTGTTCGTTGACGAGCGCCAGGATGCGACCACCGACATCGGTGGTGACCGCCACACCATCCTTGTCCTGCACGGTGATGCGCGTCGTGGTCGCCTGCGTCCGCACCGCGATGCGGTATTGCGCGGCCTGCTTCAGCCGATCGTCGGACGACGTGAAGATGCGCGACAGGAAGCCCGGCTTGTCCTTGGCGTCGGCATTGGGATCGACGTAGCGCACGAAGTAGAGGCCCTGGTTGCGATCGCGATCCTCGACGGTGAAGCCGACCCGATCGAGTGCGAGGCCCACACGGCGCCAGGCGCGATCGAAGGGATCGTCGAGTTCGACGTAGCCCTGGATGCCCCCGCCCGAAGCCACCAGCTTCGAACGCACGGGCGGCGCGGTACCCGGCGTGATGTAGCCCGCGGCGACGATGGTCTTGGCCTGCTCCTTGTCGGAGCCCAGGCGGACCAGCAGGCGACGCAGGAATTCGGCCTCGAGTTCCGGATCGGAGGGGCGCGGCTCCCACACGGTGCCGTCCTTCTGCACGCCGATGAGTGTTTCCTTGGCGCCGCGATGGCTGATGTAGATCTCGCTGCCGCCGTCCGGCGTGCGCTCGATGCGAGTGCGGAACTTGTCGCGCTCGCCGGTCGAGTAGAGGCCGTCCAGCACCTTGCCGATCGTGTTGCGGATGAAGTCCTGAGGAATCTTCGCGCGGTTCTCGGCCCAGTCAGTCTCCATGATTCCTGTGTCCTGCGCCTCGGTCTTGATCAGGAAGCCTTGCTCCTGCCAGAACTGCTTGATGATCGGCCACGCCTCCTCGGGCTTGAGGTTGACGACCAGCCAGCGCTGTCCGCCGGCCCGCTCCATACGCGCGTCCTTGACCACCGGAATGACCTCGGTGCCCGTCACGGTGGGCGCGGTGCTTTTCTGCTGGTTGAACTGCGACAAGGTCGCCGGTCCGCGATCACCCGGAATGTCGAAGCGATCGTCGCGCGGCGCCGACTTCAGGTCGGGCGGCACTTCCAACGACCTGACCTTCACGGTGGCCTGCGACTTGTAGTCGAGCTTGTCGCCCTCGAGCATGCCGCTGGTCCAGGTGCACGCGCCGAGCATCGTCATCAGCAACACCGAACACGCGAGGGTGGTCGCCGAGGTCACGCGGATCGGAAAAGCAGTTCGAGATTTCATGGAGTCCATTCGAGAATCATGCGATCGTCCCGGCCGGCCGCGAAGGCCGACGAAGCAGAGGCTGCTGGCCTCGCGCTCAAGCCGCGAGTCGGTCGATCACGCCGGTCTGTTGCAGGGCCCCCGACTGCCGAAGCGCGTCGAGCACCGTGGCTTGCGAGATCGCCGACAGCGGCACCAGCGGCAGGCGGATGCCTGCGTCGATCAGGCCCATGTGATGCAGGGCCCACTTGGTCGCGGTGGGGTTCGATTCGAGACCCTGCACGCGATGCAGGGCCAGCGTCTTGACGTGCCAGTCGCGCGCTGCCACCGCATCGCCCGCGATGGCCGCCTTGCACATCTGGCTGAGCGCGCGCGGGGCGATGTTAGCGCTGACGGAGATGTTGCCGTCAGCGCCCATCAGCATCAGCGCGACCGCGCTCGCGTCGTCGCCGCTGTAGACCGCGAAGTCGATGGCGCCCGCTGACTTCAACGCGGCGATCAGCGCGATCCCGCGCCCGATGTCGCCGGTCGCGTCCTTGATGCCGCCGATGCCCGGCACCGACGCGAGGCGCACGACCGTGTCGTTGGCCAGATCAGCCATCGTGCGACCGGGGACGTTGTAGAGGATGACCGGGATGTCCGCGCCTTCGGCGATCGCCTTGAAGTGGCGGTACAGCCCTTCTTGCGTCGGCCGGTTGTAGTAGGGCACGACCGACAGCACGGCATCGGCTCCGACCGACTTCGCGAAGCGCGTGAGTTCGATGGCTTCGGCGGTCGAGTTGCCGCCGGCACCCGCGATGATCGGGATGCGGCCTGCGGATTGCTCGACGGCCGCGCGGATCAGCGCGCAGTGCTCGTCGACGGACACCGTCGGCGACTCGCCGGTGGTACCGACGGCGACGATCGCGGCGGTGCCTTCCGCCACGTGCCAGTCAATCAGGCGACGATAGGCGTCGAGATCCAGGCTGCCGTCGGGAAGCATGGGGGTGACCAGCGCAACGATGCTGCCTTGGATCATGGCGTCGAGGAGTGCGGGGCTCGGGAGGCGCGGAGATTTTCGCGCGCTGGGAAAAGGTCGAGCGATGCGGGAACCGGATCGCCGATCTAAAAACGTACGCGATTTTAGCGGATTTGAGGCGGCGCGGCACCGG
>JANXTA010000046.1 GCA_025356395.1 Betaproteobacteria bacterium | reverse complement strand
CCGTAGCGTCGGCAAACGCCTCTACACGCGGCTCTTCGAAGAATTGCCGAAGCGCGGCTGCTACCAGGCCTTCGCGGGCATCGCCCTGCCGAACGCCGCCAGCGTCGCGCTGCACGCATCGGTCGGCTTCGAGCACCTAGGCATCTATCGCGACGTGGGCTTCAAGCTCGATGCCTGGCACGACGTGGGCTGGTGGCAACGCAGCCTGCAACCGCCGAGCCCCCGAAGGAACCGCTGCGTTTCCTCACGATCCGGAAGCGCTAGTCACGCGTTCGGGTCGTCCCCCGTCGGGCGAAGCTTCACGTACTGGACGTTGAACGTGATGGCTTCGGCGTAGCGGATCACGAAGTAGTCGCCGGCGATCGGATAGAAGCGCCGGTCTTCTTCATCGAGCGAGCCGGCGGCCGTCTTGTCCCTCGAGAACGTGCGCCGCTGCACGTTGGTCAGCACCACGCGGTCGAGCTGTCCGTCGGGATCGAAGAAGAAGTCGATGAGCACGCCGACGTAGAGCGTCGGCGTTCCGGCCGCGTCGACGATGGCGGCGATCTGGATGAAGTCGGGCTGCTCGCCGGTCTCGAAGTCCGCGCCGGTGAGCAGGTAGTACCAGGGGGCCTGGTGGAAGCGGAACACCGACGAGAAGCGCGCGCCGATGCGGTCGAGCCGCCAGTGCGAGATGGCGAAGCGGGCCAGCGTCGGTACGACGAATGCGAAGCCGTACAGCGTGGCGAAATACACCAGGATGCGCGGCGCGGACGCCTTGACCGCGAGCACCGTGCCGTCGTCGGGCCGACTGGACGGCGACCACATCAATTGCAGCAGGACGTCGGCGCGCAACGGACTGCCGAGCCACGCCGCGGCGAGCAGCCAGAGGCCGTGCAGCACGATGGCCCACAGAAACGCGTTGGTGACGACGAGCCCGAACGGCGAATAGTCGAGGGAGGTCTGTTCGGCGAGCTTCAGCCGACTTCGGAACAGGAAGCCGGGCAGAACGATCAGGAAGACGATGATGGCCGGAAGCGCGATGTTCACGGCGGAAGACCAATCAGAAGGAAGAGCACCCGCGGTGAAGCGGCCTCAGGCGGCGTTCTTGACGATGATCGGTTCGTAGAACACGGTCTTGCCGTTCGCCGTCACGCGCACCCGTACCGCCGAGCCGTGTTCCGCGCTGGCCACGGTCGACTTGGCGAACTCCCGCAGTTGCTCGCGTGCGGAGGGGTCGGCGAGCATCTGGTCGGCGAGCGGACTGAGGAGTGCTTTCAAGGGGCGGCTTTCGAGAGCGTTGCTGAGCAAGCCTTCCGGGGACCCGTTCGGCCCGGGTCCGACCCATCGACAAATGGAGCCACTCCGGCCGACTGCAACGTGCGCGATGCAATCAAAGCGGCCGCAGCGCCAGACCGGTCGGTTTTTATGTTACCGCACCCTTGCGTTGTTCGCGCAGTCGCGTGCCGCTACTTCATCATCCCCATGTGCCTCGGCAGCCACAGCGAGAGGTCGGGCCAGTAGGTGACGATGACGAGGAAGACCAGCATCGTCCCGAGCCACGGCAGCACCGCCACCGCGAGTTCGGTGATGCTGAGCTTGGAGATGCCACTGGCCACGTAGAGGTTGAGGCCCACCGGGGGATGGCACAGACCGACTTCCATGTTGGCGTCGATCAGGATGCCGAAGTGGACCGAGTCGATGCCCAGGCGGATCGCGGTCGGATGCAGGATCGGCGCGAAGACCAGGATGATCGACGACGGCTCCATCACGTTGCCGGCCAGCAGCAGCAGCACGTTGACGATCGCCAGGAACTCGATCTGGCCGAGGTTCTTGCCGAGCATCCAGTCGGCCATCTGCTGCGGGATGTTCTCGTGCGCCATCAGGAACGAGAACAGCGTCGCGTTCGTGATGATGTACAGCAGCATCGCGCTCAAGGCCGCCGACGTCAGCAGCACCTTCGGCGTCTTCGACAGCGGCATGTCCTTGTAGACGAACACCGAGATGATGAACGAGTACACCGCGCTCATCGCCGCCGCTTCCGTCGCCGTAAAGATGCCGGTGTAGATCCCGCCGATGATGATCACCACCAGCGCTAGGCCCCACACGCTCTCGCGAAACGCCGTCCACTTCTGCAGCCACGTCGCCTTCTTCATGCGCGGGTAGCCGTTCTTCTTGGCCAGGAACCAGGTCGTTCCGCACAGCATCGTCGTCAGCAGCATCCCGGGGAACAGACCGGCCACGAACAACGCCCCGATCGACGTGCCGGTGCTGATCGCATAGATCACCTTCGGGATCGACGGCAGCATCAGGATGCCGAGCGAGCCCGCGGTGATGATCACACCGGCGCCGAACTTCATCGGATAGCCCTGCTTGACCATCGCCGGCAGGATGATCGAGCCGATCGCCACCACCGTCGCCACGCTGGATCCACAGACCAGCGCGAACATCGCGCACGCGATGATGCCGGCCAGCGCGAGCCCGCCGTGCCAGTGACCCACCAGCGTGGTCGCAAACTTGATCATCCGCTTGGCCACGCCGCCATGCGTGAGGAAACCGCCGGCCAAAATGAAGAACGGGATCGCCATGATCTCGAACTTCTCGATGCCGGTGAACAGCTTCAACGCCACCGCCTCGACCGGCACCGCGGTCAGCAGGAACAGGAACATCAGCACCGTGAGACCCAGCGCGATCGACACCGGGATACCGGTCAGCATCAGCGCGATCAGCAGGCAGAACACCAGTGCGACATTGCCGCCGATCACCGAGATGACGATCAGCGCCGTAACGATCGAGATCAGGACGATCGCGGCCTTCTTCTTCGGCCACGGCGCATAACCGTAAGGATTGTCAACCGCAGACGTCAGCGAGACCGGCTTGCCGCCGGCGGCATGGGCCAGTTCGCTCATGACGCACCCCGCAGGTTGGCGGTCTTGCCGATGCCGGGCAGCTCTTCCATTTCCATGTCGTCCAGCCCGTCGACCGCGGCTTCGTCGTGACGCGGCATCTCGCCGGTCTTCCAGTAGTTCCAGGCCACCTGCACGAAGCGGTAGCACATCAGGAACGAGCCCAGCGGCACGGCCGAGTAGATGAACCAGGTCGGCCACTCGAGGTCGGGCGTGGTCGGGCCTTCGGGCAGGTCGCCGGTGTCGAAGCCGAGCACGTGGAAGAGCGCGTAGTGCATGCCGTTCTCCCACACGAAGCGCAGGCCGAGCGACCCGATCACGAACGTGAAAAAGGTGCCGCCGAACAACGCGAGATAGACGCCCTTTTTGCGCCAGTCGACCGGCAGCCGCGCGATCAGCACGTCGACGCCGACGTGCACGCCCTCACGCACGCCGTAGGCCGCCCCGAACTTCGCCATCCACACGAACATGTAGATGCACAGCTCCTGCGCCCAGCTCAGGTTGATTTTGAGCACGTAGTCCTGGATCACCGGGATGCCCGACGCATAGCGATGCACCACCGCCACGAAGATCAGCAGCGTCGCCGCAGCCATCAGCGACGCGATGATCCATTCTTCGAGGTGATTGAGGAATCTGTTGATCAAGGTGCTCTCCTCCGCGCGCCTTCGCGCGGCCGTTCATGTCATCCCGGCGGTGGCCAGGATTCCATTGTTCTTCGGTGCCGCCTCTGCACATCGGGCGCAGGGCTGACCAATGCTGTGCTTACTTCAGGACGCCGGTTTCCTTCTGCACGGCTTCGACGGTGTCCTTGCCGATGCGCGACTTCATCTCTTCCTGGACCGGCAGCAACACCTTCTTCCACGCGGCGGTCTCGGCCGCCGTCAGGTCGTAGACCTGGGTCTTGCCGGTGGCCTTGACCTTCGCGAGCGCGTCCTTGTTCTCGGTCTCGGCGATGTCGTTGGTGTACTTGGTCGCTTCCTTCATCGCGCCTTCGAGGGCGGTGCGGATATCGGCCGGCAGCTCATCCCAGAACTTCTTGTTGACGATGACCGCATAGCCCAGATAGCCGTGGTTGCTGACGGCGACATACTTCTGCACTTCGTTCATCTTCTGCGTGTAGAGGTTCGACGGCGGATTCTCGGTGCCGTCGACCACGCCGGTCTGTAGCGCCTGATAGACCTCGGAGAACGCCAGTACCTGCGGCAGAGAATTGAGCGCGCGCATCTGCGCCTCGAGCACCTTGCTCGACTGGATCCGCATCTTCAGGCCCTTGAAATCGTCGGGCAGATGGATCGGCTTGTTGGCGCTCATCACCTTGAAGCCGTTGTCCCAATACGCCAGGCCGCGGATGCCCTTGCCCTCGAGCTTCTTGAACAGCATGGCGCCGACCGGGCCGTTCTCGACCTTCTCGAGCGCCGCGCGGTCCGGGAAGATGTACGGCAGGTCGAACACCTCGAATTCCTTCACGCCCAGCGGGCCGAATTTGGCCAGCGACGGCGCGAGCATCTGCACGGCGCCGAGCTGCAGCGCCTCCATCTCTTCCTTGTCCTTGTAGAGCACCGAGTTGGCGTAGACCTCGATCTTGACTTTGCCTTTGGTGGCGGCCTCGGCGAGCTCCTTGAACTTCTCGGCGCCCTTGCCCTTCGGCGTGTCGGCGGCCACGACGTGGCTGAACTTGATGACGATCGGACTAGATGCGGGGGCTTGCGCGAACGCGCCCAACGAAGCGCCCGCGAAGACGGCACCGATGATCAGGGAATGGAACTTCATGCGGAATTTCCTAAGCTTTTGTGGGACTGGGAAAGGGAGTCGTCATTCCCGCGAACGCGGGAATCCAACGGTGTGCCGCGCTTCACGACACCGGGTTCCTGCGTTCGCGGGAACGACCAAATCGGATGACGCACCGGCATCGCGTTCGCCCTACTTCGCGCGGCCAAAACCGGTCGTCTTGTATACCTGCTCGATGAGGTCCTTGCCAATGCGGCCTTCCACCTCCTTGTGCACCGGCAACAACACCTGACGCCATTCTTCTTTCTGTGCCGGCGTGAGGACGGTGATCTCGGTCTTGCCGGTGGCGCGGATGGCGGTGACCGCATCGACGTTGTCCTTCTTCGCGGCCGCGTTGCCGAAATCGATCGCGTCCTTCATCGCACCCTCGAGCGTGGTGCGCACGTCGGGCGGCAGGCCTTCCCAGAATTTCTTGTTGGCGATCACGGCGTAGGCCAGATGACCGTGATCCGACAGCGTCATGTACTTCGAGACCTCGTTGAGCTTCTGCGTGTAGAGGCCGGATGGCACGCCTTCCGTGCCGTCGACGACGCCGGTCTGCAGCGACTGGTAGACCTCCGACGCGGTCATCGTCTGCGGGATCGCGCCGAGCGCGCGCATCTGCGCGTCGAGCACCTTGCTCGACTGGATGCGCATCTTCATGCCCTTGAAGTCCGACGGCTTCTTCATCGGACGATTGCCCGACATCGCGTGGAAGCCGTTGTCGATGAAGCCCAGGCCCTTGATGCCCTTGGGTTCGAGCTTCGCCATCAGGCCCGCGCCGATCGGTCCGTCCGCGACGCGGTGGAACGCGGCCTCGTCGGGGAAGATGTAAGGCAGGTCGAAGACCTCGAATTCCTTGACGCCGAGCGGCCCGAACTTGGCCAGTGACGGCGCCAGCATCTGAACCGCGCCGAGTTGCAGCGCCTCGAGCTCCTCCTTGTCCTTGTAGAGCGTGGAGTTGGGATAGATCTCGATCTTCACGCGCCCCTTGGTGCGCTCTTCGGCAAGCTGCTTGAACTTGTCGGCCATCTTGCCCTTCGGCGCATCGGCGGCGACGACGTGGCTGAACTTGATGACAATCGGGGTCGTCTGGGCCTGGGCCTGACCCAGTGATACGGCTAGGGCGAGCACTCCGCCGGCGAACAGTTTCATCGTGTCTCTCTCGTGGTTGATCGGGGACGCGGTCAGCGTGACGGCGTTACGGCGGATTGCTGCCGGTGCTCTTGTAGACCTCGTTGAGCAGCGCGGCGCCCACGCGCGATTCCATTTCCTTGTGGACCGGCCACATCGCCTTTTTCCAGTCGGCCCGCTGGGCATCGGTCAGCGCGAGCACCTCGACCTTGCCCGACGCCTTGATCTGCGCGAGCGCCGCCGCGTTCTCTTCGGCGACCAGCTTCAGTTCGTAGTCGGTCGCATCCTTGATCGACGACGCGACGATGGCCTGTAGGTCGGGGCCGAGCCCGTCCCAGAACGCCTTGTTCATCACCACCGCGTAGCCGGTATGCGTGTGATAGGTCAGCGTGATGTTCTTTTGCACCTCGACGTACTTCTGCGAGGTGTAGCTCGACAGGATGTTCTCGGTGCCATCGACGACGCCGGTCTGCAGCGCCTGGTAGACCTCGGAGAACGCCATCACCTGCGGGATGGCATTGAGCGCGCGCTCGTTCGCCTCCAGCACCTTCGACGACGGGATGCGCATCTTCAGGCCCTTGAGGTCGGCCGGCGTGCGCAATGGCCGGTTGGCCGAAAAGACGTGGAAGCCGCCGCTCCAGAAGGCCAGGCCCTTGAGGCTGCGCGGCTCCAGCAGCGCGAAGAGCTGCTGGCCGATCGGGCCGCGCGTCACGCGCTGGAACGCGTCGTCGTCGGGAAAGATGTAGGGCAGGTCGAAGATCTCGAACTGCTTGACGCCGAGCGGTGCGAACTTGGACAGCGACGGCGCCAGCATCTGCACCGCGCCGAGTTGCAGCGCCTCGAGTTCTTCCTTGTCCTTGTAGAGCGACGAGTTGGGATAGATCTCGACCTTGAGTCGTCCCTTCGAACGGTCTTCAGCCAGCTCCTTGAAGCGCTGGGCCGCCTTGCCTTTCGGCGTGTCGACCGTGACGACGTGGCTGAACTTGATGAGCTTCGCTGTCTGCTGGGCCTGGGCGGCGCCGCAGGTACCGGCGACGAACAGCAAAACGGTCAAGGACTTGGCGAGCAGGATCATGGACTTTTCGGCTGAATCCGCAGGGCGAACGCACGCAAGACCCATATTTTCCGGACCGCCTTTCTGCAAGACAAGAAGGACTTACCCCAGCATCGCAGTGGCGATGACGAGAGGGGTCAATGCCCCAGCGCGGGGATCAGGGCCTTGAGGCCATCGACGATCAGCTCGACGCCGAGCGCCGCGAGCATCAGACCCATCAGCCGCGTGGCGACGTTGATGCCGGTCCGGCCGAGCACGCGGCTGATCGGACCGGCCGCCGACAGCGCGATGAAGACCAGCACGGCGATCGCGATGCCGCTGCCGATCAGGTTGACCATCTGCAGCCACCCCCCGGCCTTGTCGGAGGAATAGATGATCACCGTGCTGATGGTGCCCGGCCCGGTCAGCAGGGGGATCGCCAGCGGGACCACGGCGATGTTCTCCTTCAATTCGCCTTCGATGGTCTCTTCGGGCGTGGTCTTGGTGCCGCCCGGCTGCGCGTTGATCATCGAGATCGCCATCAGCAACATGATGAGTCCGCCGCCGACCTGGAACGAGTTGACCGAGATCCCGAAGAAGTTGATGACCTGTTGGCCGAGCAGCGTCGTGAACGCGATGACGACGGCGACCGTGAACGACGCGACGCGGACGATGTGCTGGCGCTCGTGGCGTGTGTTGGTCGCGGTGAAGCTGATGAAGAACGGAATCGCGCCGAGCGGATTGACGAGGGCGAGCAGCGAGATGAAGGTCTTGAAGGCGTCCATGGTCAAAGCTGGTAGTCCCCGCCCGCATCATGCCCTTCGCCACGCACCAGCCGGTCGATCATCGACGGGTCGGCATCGGGCGCAACGAGACCGATGAAGTGATGCACGTAGGCCCGCAAGGTCGCGCCGCGCTTGATCGCGAGGTGCGTGATCTGCGAGCCGAAGAGATGGCCGGCGGGAATGGCGAAGAGACTGGCATCGCGCTCCGCGTCATAAGCGATGTCGGCCACCAGCCCCACCCCGAGGCCCGCTTCGACATAGGTCTTGATCACGTCCGCGTCGATTGCGGCCAGCACGATGTCGGGTACGAGCCTGCGCAGCGCGAAGGCTTCGTCGATCTTCGTGCGACCGGCGAAGGCCGCGTCGTAGGTCACCAGCGGATACGACGCGAGCAGGTCGAGCGACAAGGCCTTGCCCTTCACCAGCGCGAGCAACGGATGCCCGACCGGCACGACCGCGACGTGCGTCCACGTGAAGCACGGCAGGCTGACCAGACCCTCGACGTCGGCGATGGCCTCGGTCGCGATCGCGATGTCGGCCTCGTCGCGCAGGACCATCTCGGCGAGCTGACGCGGACTGCCCTGCAGCAGCGCCAGATGCACCGTGGGATGTGCGGCGCGAAACGCCTGGACCACGCGCGGCAACGTGTAGCGCGCCTGCGTGTGCGTGGTCGCGATCGTCAGGTTGCCGTGTTCCTGCTCGGCGAAGTCCTGCCCGGTACGCTTGAGGTTCTCGGCTTCGAGCAACAGGCGCTCGATGATCGGCAGCACCGCTCGGCCGGGCTCGGTGAGTGACGTGAGACGTCGGCCGTGCCGAACGAAGATCGGGAAGCCGAGCTCGGCCTCGAACTCGAGGATAGCCTTCGAGACGCCGGGCTGCGAGGTATGCAGCGCCTCGGCGGCGAGGGTCAGGTTGTAGTTGCGCCGGACCGTCTCGCGCACGAAGCGCAGCTGATTGAAGTTCATGCGGATGCCGGTCGCTCGGTGGAGCCGGACTCCGGCCGCGTCAGATGACCGCGCCCGTCTCTTCCTTCTTGACCGGCTTGACCAGATCCTCGCGCTTGACGCCGAGCCACTTGGTGATCGGCGCCATCACGAGCACCGACGAGTAGATGCCGAACAGGATGCCGATGGTCAGCGCGAGCGCGAAGTAATGCAGCGTGGGGCCGCCGAACAGCAGCATCGACAGCACCATGGTCTCGGTCAGTCCGTGCGTGATGACCGTGCGGCTCATCGTGCTGGTGATGGCGTTGTCGATCACGTGATCGACGCTGGCCTTGCGCATCTTGCGGAAGTTCTCGCGGATCCGGTCGGCGATCACCACCGACTCGTTGACCGAGTAGCCCAGCACCGCGAGCGCGGCCGCCAGCACCGACAGCGAGAACTCCCACTGGAAGGCCGCGAAGAAGCCCAGGATGATGACCACGTCGTGCAGGTTGGCCACGATGGCGGCAACCGCGAACTTCCACTCGAAGCGCAGCGCGAGATAGATGACGATGCCGAGCACCACGAACAGCAGCGCCAGGCTGCCGTCGGTGGCGAGCTCCTGCCCTACCTGCGGTCCGACGAACTCGACGCGCGTGATCTTGGGATCGCCGCCGCCTGCCTTCAACACGACGTCGGTGAGCTTGGCCGCATCGAGCTTGGCGTCCGGGGTCGCGATCGACGGCGACGCCGCGACGTCCTTGAGCGACAGCCGCAGCATCACGTCGCGGTCGGTGCCGAAGTTCTGGACCTGCGGCTCGATCACGCCGACCTTCTGCATCGCGCTGCGCAGACCTTCGATGTTGGCCGGCTGCGAGTAGTTGGCTTCGACGACGACGCCGCCAGTGAATTCGATGCTGAAATTGAGGCCGCGAACCACGAGGAACACGACGGCTGCGACGAAGGTGAGCAACGAGATGACGTTGAACACCAGCGCGTGGCGCATGAACGGGATGTCGCGGCGAATGCGGAAGAACTCCATCTGGCTATGTCATCCCGGCGTAGGCCGGGACCGAATTGGTTGTTGGGATGTGCTCACGAAACTGGGTCCCGGCCCGCGCCGGGATGGCCTGATCAGGCAGAGGCACCATCCGGACGCCACACCTGCCCGATAGCGACGCTGGCCAGCTTCTTCTTCCGCCCGTAGACCAGGTTGACGATCCCGCGCGATACGAATACCGACGAGAAGATCGACGTCAGGATGCCCAGGCAATGAACCACCGCGAAGCCGCGGATCGGGCCCGAACCGAAGGCCAGGAGCGCCAGGCCCGCGATCAGCGTCGTGATGTTGGAGTCGATGATCGTGCCGAACGCGCGGTCGTAGCCTTCGGCGATGGCCTGTTGCGGAGACCGACCCTGGCGCAGTTCCTCGCGGATGCGCTCGTTGATCAGCACGTTCGAGTCGATCGCCATACCGAGCGCCAGCGCGATCGCCGCGATGCCGGGCAGCGTCAGCGTGGCCTGCAGCATCGACAGCAGCGCGATCAGGAACAGCAGGTTGGACGCGAGTGCGACGACCGAGATCACGCCGAACAGCATGTAGTAGACGACCATGAACACCGCGATCGCCGCGAAGCCGTAGACGGTCGACAGGAAGCCACGCGTGATGTTGTCCTTGCCCAGTGACGGCCCAATGCTGCGTTCCTCGATGATCTCCATCGGCGCGGCCAGCGATCCCGAGCGCAGTACCAGCGACGTGTCGGTCGTCTCGCTCGGCGTGAAGCGGCCGGTGATGCGGAAGCGGTTGCCGAGCTCGCTCTGGATCGTCGGCGCGGTAACCACTTCGCCCTTGCCCTTTTCGAACAGAATCAGCGCCATCCGCTTGCCGATGTTGTCGCGGGTCGTGTCACGCAATGCGCGGGCACCCTTGGCGTCGACGTTGAGGTTGATGTCCGGCTGCTGGTTCTCGTCGAAGCCTGGCTGCGCATCGGTCAGGTTGTCGCCCGAGAAGATCACCTGCTTCTTGACGAGCAGCGGGATGCCGTTGCGATCGGTGAAGCGGTCGTCACCGAACGGGATGGTGCCGTTCGACGCCGCAGCCGTGGCTTCGGCCGAGTCGTCGACCAGGCGCGCCTCCAACGTCGCCGTGCGGCCGATGATGTCCTTTGCCTTGGCCGTGTCCTGCACGCCGGGCAACTGCACGACGATGCGATCGCTGCCCTGTTGCTGGATGACCGGCTCGGAGACACCGAGCTGGTTGACCCGGTTGTGCAGCGTGCTGATGTTCTGCTTGAGCGCGTTGTCCTGCACCAGCTTGATGGCTTCGGGGCGGAAGGTCGCGACGAGCTTGGTGGATGCGCCGTCGGCCTGCGCCACGATGTTCATCTCGGTCAGCCCGTCTTCGAGCACCGCCTTCGCCCTGGCCGCGGTCTCGGCGTCGTTGAAGCTGACCTCGATCGCGTTGCCGCTCTTGACGATGCCGGCGTGGCGGATGTTCTTGTCGCGCAGCAGCGTGCGCGCATCGCCGGTCAGCGCGTCGATTCGCTTCGTGAGCGCGGCCTTCATGTCGACCTGCATCAGGAAGTGGATGCCGCCGCGCAGGTCCAGCCCGAGATACATCGGCATCGCGTGGATGGCGTTCAGCCAGCGCGGCGAGTTCTCGGTGAGGTTGAGCGCGACGACATAGCTCTTGTCGTCGGCCGCCGGATTGAGGCCCGCTTCCAGAGCGATGCGTGTCTTCGTCTGCGCGTCGTCGTCCGCGAGCCGAACGCGGATCGAGGGTGACTGGCCGTTGTCGAAGAACATGCCGGTCGGCGTGATGTTCGCCTTTTTGAGCAGCTCCTCGATGCGATTCATCATCGACCCATCGACCTTGATCGTCGCCTTGCCACTCGTCACCTGCACGGCCGGCGCTTCGCCGAACACGTTGGGCAACGCGTAGAGTAGACCGACCGCGAGCGCGACGGCGATGACGATGTACTTCCAGAGCGGATAGCGATTCATGGGGGGGGTGACGCAGGAGCGGGCTGAACGCGGGGCGGATCAGATCGCCTTGATCGTGCCCTTGGGCAACAGGGCCTGGATGGCCGACTTCTGGACCGTCATCTCGACGGCGGTCATGCCGCCGACGACGTTGCCGACTTCGAGCGTGACGTACTGCTCGGCGACCTTGACGACCTTGCCGAGCAGGCCGCCCGTGGTGAGGACCTCGTCGCCGCTCTTCATGCTTTCCATCATCGCCTTCTGTTCCTTCGCGCGCTTCTGCTGCGGACGGATCAGGAGGAAATAGAACGCGACGATCATCAACGCCGGCAGGGCCATCTGTTCGATGGAGAATCCGGGGGTCGCAGCGGCGCCGGCAGCCTGGGCGTAGGCGTCAGAAATCAGGAACAAGGTGAGTCTCCGGGAGGGACGGCGGCTCGCTTCGGGAGGAACATCGAGAGAAGCGCGCCCGTCAAAAAATCAGCCGACGATTGTAGCATCGGGGTCCGCGCCCTCCCGGGCCATTCACCGGCCCGTGGCTACCACCCGAAACCGGTGTGCAGCGGGAGATAGACAGCCATGCCGACCACGATCGTGCCGAGTACGCCGCGCCGCCGGTGGAACCACAGCAGCCCGGCCAGCGCCGCGTACAGGCGCGCGTCGCGCCAGGTGCCGGCCAGATGACCGCCGGTCAGCACGATCTCTGGCGCGATGACCGCGGCGAGCGCGGCGACCGGCGCGTATTGCAGTCCGCGCGATGCCCACGACGGCAAGATCCAGGGCTTGCGCGACAGGAAGAAGAAGCAGCGCGTGACGACCGTCGCGCCGGTCATGCCGACGATCGTCACGATGCTCCAGAACTCGTCGGTCATCGGCTCGGCGCGGCAGCGGACCGGTCCGGCAGCGTCTTCTCGAGCAGCAGGCAGATCACCACGGCCGTGACGATCGCCACCAGGATGTTGAGTTTCAGCGGCAGAGCGATCGCGACGACTGCGGCCGCGGCCGCGACCACCGCCGAGACCACGCGCAAACGGGTCGAGATCAGCGATGCCGTGATACCGAGCAGCGCGAGGATGCCCGCGAAGCCGAGACCCCAGGCCAGCGGCACCTGGTTGCCGAGGGCCACGCCGACCAGCGTCGCCGCGGTCCACGATCCCCAGCCCCCGACGCCGTTGCCGGCCCAGTAGGCCTCGAGCGCCGCGATGCCCGCCAAGTCGGTCGGCGGCTCTGGATAGCGACGCGTGACCAGCACGTAGCCGAGATCCGCCATCAGGTAGCCGCTCAGCAGCCGCCGCCACAGCGGCTGGTGCATGACGTATGCGCGCAGGTGCAGGCTGAACACCACGAAGCGGAGGTTCACGCAGAAGGCGGTGGCGAGCACCACCCAGATCGGCGCACCGCCCACGATCAGCGGCAGCGCCGCGAGCTGCGAACTGCCGGCAAAGACGATGGTCGACATCAGCAACACGGCGACCGTGCTCATGCCGGACTTGACGATGGCGACACCGGTCATCACGCCCCATGCCGACAGGCCGGGCGCGACCATCGCGACGTCGCGCAGGCCGGCACGGAACTCGGGGTGCTTCCAGAGGGCCGTCACGAGGCGCCGGCGACGCCCCGCGCCCGCTCCTCACGAAAGCGCGCCACGAAAGCGTCGAACTGCCCAACCTCGATCGCGTCGCGCATCTGCTGCATCAGCCACTGGTAGTAGTGCAAGTTGTGCAGCGTGTTGAGGCGCGCGCCGAGGATCTCGCCGACCCGCGCCAGGTGATGCAGGTAGGCCCGCGAGTAACGGCTGCAGGTGGGACAGGTGCAGGTCTCGTCGAGCGGTCGCGTGTCGTCCTTGTAGCGCGCGTTGCGCAGCTTGAGGTCGCCGAAACGCGTGAACAGCCAGCCGTTGCGCGCGTTGCGGGTCGGCATCACGCAGTCAAACATGTCGATGCCGCGACTGACGCCGTCGACCAGGTCCTCGGGCGTGCCGACGCCCATCAGGTAGCGCGGCCTGTCCTGCGGCAGCCGCGGGCCGACGTGATCGAGCATGCGGATCATGTCTTCCTTCGGTTCACCGACCGACAGGCCGCCGATCGCATAGCCGTCGAAGCCGATCTCGCTCAGGCCCGCGAGCGACTCGTCGCGCAAGGACTCGTGCATGCCGCCCTGGACGATGCCGAACAAGGCGTTCGGATTGGCGAGGCGGTCGTGCTCGTCACGCGAACGTCGCGCCCAGCGCATCGACATCCGCATCGACGTCGCCGCGTCGTCGAGCGACGTGACGACCCCATCGGTCTCGTAGGGCGTGCACTCGTCGAACACCATCACGACGTCGGCATTCAACACACGCTGGATGCGCATCGACTCCTCGGGCGTGAGGAACAGCTTGTCGCCATTGATGGGCGACGCGAAGGTCACGCCCTCCTCGCTGATCTTGCGCATCTTGCCGAGACTCCAGACCTGGAAGCCCCCCGAGTCGGTGAGCATCGGCCCGTCCCAGCCGATGAAGCCGTGCAGGCCGCCGAACTTGCCGACGATGTCGAGGCCGGGTCGCAGCCACAGGTGAAAGGTGTTGCCGAGGATGATCTGCGCACCCAGCGTCAGGACCTCGTCGGGCGTGACGCTCTTGACGGCGCCGTAGGTGCCGACCGGCATGAAGGCCGGTGTGTCGACGGTGCCGTGGAGCAACGAGAGGCAGCCACGGCGCGCGGCGCCGTCGCTGGCGATGCGTTCGAATTTCATGGGATCAGGGTCTGGCCGGGCTGGATCACGGGTTGAATCAACATCGCATCGCCATAGCTGAAAAACCGGTAACGCCGCTCGATCGCATGCCGATACGCGGCGCGGATTCGGTCGACGCCGGCGAAGGCCGAGACCAGCATCAGCAGCGTCGATTGCGGCAGATGGAAGTTGGTCAGCAGCAGGTCGACGACCTTGAAGCGATAACCGGGCGTGATGAAGAGGCGCGTGCCGGCTTCGCCTTCGTGCAACTGGCCGGCGTCGTCGCTGGCCGACTCGAGCGCGCGCAGCGACGTGGTGCCGACCGCGACGACGCGACCATCGCGCGCGCGGGTCGCTTCAATGGCATCGATCAGCGAACGCGGGATGGTGTAGCGCTCCTCGTGCATGACGTGCTCGGAAAGATCGTCGACGCGGACCGGCACGAAGGTCCCGGCCCCGACGTGCAGCGTCAGTGTCGCGGTCTCGATGCCGCGCGCCGCGATGGCGTCGAGCAACGCAACGTCGAAATGCAGGCCCGCCGTGGGCGCTGCAACGGCGCCCGGCACCTTCGCCCACACCGTCTGATAGCGCTCGTCATCGATCACGTCGGCCGCGTGCTCGATGTAGGGCGGCAGCGGCAGGTGGCCGTGGCGTTCGAGGACGCCGTCGAGATCGCGATCGAACTCGAGCACGAAGAACTCGCCTTCGCGTCCCATCACCGACGCCGTCACGCGCTCCCCGTCGTCGCCGAAGCGCAGGGCCGATCCTGCCTTCGGCGAGTGACTTGAGCGCAACTGCACGCGCGCGCGCCGCGCGCCTTCGAGACGCTCGACCAGCACTTCCACGCGACCGCCACTGGCTTTCAGGCCGAACAGCCGCGCCTTGATAACGCGCGTGTCGTTGAAGACCAGCAGATCGCCTTCGCGCAGCAGTGACGGCAGTTCGCCGATGCGACGATCGCCGAGCGCGTCGCCGGACAGCGTCAGCAGACGACTCGCTGAGCGCTGCGGCAGCGGGTGCTGCGCGATCAGGTCATCGGGCAGCTCGAAATCGAAATCGGTACGGCGCAAGGGACGGGTGATGCGTGATCGAAAGGGGACGCGATTATGAAGCGTGCGCCGATCAGCCGGACGTCACCGGGTCGACGGCTTCCGGCGAACGCTTGCGATGCCGGATCGACGACCAGACCGACGCCGCGATGAAGCCGACGCCGATCACCCCCGTGAAGACCTCGGGCACGTGATACGCGGTGCCGATCAGCATGATCACGGCGAGCGCGCCGATCGCGTAATGCGCACCGTGCTCGAGAAAGACGAACTGGTCGAGCGTGCCCTTGTGCACGAGGTAGATCGTCATCGAGCGCACGAACATGGCACCGATCGCAAGACCCAGCATGATGATCACCACGTCGCGCGTGATCGCGAACGCGCCGATCACGCCGTCGAAAGAGAACGAGGCGTCGAGTACCTCGAGATAGAGGAAGGCCGCGATGCCGGAGCGCTTGGCGGGCGAGCCGCCCTCCTCGTCACCCATCGAGAACAGCGCATCGATGCTGTCGACCAGCAGGAACAGAAGGATCCCGCCCAGCCCGGCGAAGAGGACGTCGTCGAACACGTCCGGCGGCAGGAAGAACCGGGTGCCGAGCAAGCACGCGATCGCCACGATCACCGACATCGATCCCGCCTTGCCGAGCGAGCCGATCAGGCGCTCGATCGCGCCGAGCCAATGGATCTTGCGTTTCTGGTCGAACAGGAAATTGAGGAACACCAGCATCAGGAACATGCCGCCGAACGCCGCGATCGACGCGTAGTGGTCCGTCAGGGCCTGGCTGTACTTCTCGGGTTGGGACAGCGCCAGTTCGACGACCGGACCGATGCTCATGCCGGTCGCGACCGACACAATCACAATCGGGAAGATCAGGCGCATGCCGAATACCGCGATGAAGATGCCGACCGTCAGGAAGAGCCGCCGCCACAGGTCGGACAGGTGCTTCAGCACGCCGGCGTTGACGACTGCGTTGTCGAAGGACAGCGACACTTCGAGGACCCCGAGGACGAGCGTCAGCCAGAGCGCCTGCCCGATGCCCATGCCGGTGCGGTGTCCCCACCAGCCGGCGGTGGCGAGGCAGATCGCCGCGACGAGGAAAGAGAATGTGAAGTGCCGCATGAAGGATCGCCGAGAAGAAGGTCTTGACGCACGAGTTTAACGACAACATCCATCAAGACTTCCCGATCAACGGGCGGAGGCCGTTGCTGCGCGAACCCGCGCCACGCCAGACTCGAGATCCGGCCACGCGGCTTGGCCGGGCGCATAGCGACGACGCATCCAGGCCGCGAGTTCGACGACCTGCCGGTCGTCGAGCGCCTCGCGGAAGGACGGCATGAAGCCGATGTCGCGCGTGGCCGGCTCGCGGATGCCTTCGAAGAGGACGCGCAGCAGGTTGTCGGGGCTGTCGCCATGCAGCTTCGTGTTGAGCGCGAGCGGAACGTTGACGCCGAGCAGACGCGGTCCATCGCCGTCGTGGTGGCACGCCCCGCAGGCCGACTCGAACAGACGCTGCGCGCCGCCCGGCAGTGGGCTCGCCACGCGCGCGTCGCTGATCGTGGTGACGCGCAGCACCGCGGCCGTCTGGTCGTCGGTCTGCGATCCGAGCGACGCGAGGTAGAGCGCCATCGCCCGCAGGTCGGCGTCGGGCGCAGCGGACAGTTCGCGGACGACCGGTGCCATCGGACCGGCAGCCGCACCGTGCTCGGCGCTGTGGCCGGTGCGCAAGTAGTCGTAGAAAGCGGACTCGGTCCACGGCACGGGCGCACGGGTCAGCGACGTCAGGGCCGGTGCTTCCCAGCCATCGACGAAGGCGCCGGCGAGATAGGCCGCGCCTTCGCGCTCGGCACCGGCCGCGTTGCGCGAGGTATGACAGGCGCCGCAATGTCCTAGGCCATCGACGAGGTACTGGCCGCGTTGCCATTTGGCGGAGCGAGCGGGGTCGCTGGTGATCGTCCCCGGCGTAAGGTAGAGCCCGTTCCAGGCGGCCATCAACGGTCTCACGTTGAACGGGAAGGCGAGACGTGTCGTCGGTACTTCGTGGCGGATGGCGGGCCGCGACATCAGGTATGCGTAGAGAGCAGTGAGATCGTCGTCGGTGGTGCGCGTGTAGGCCGTGTACGGAAACGCGGGATAGAGCCGATGCCCGTCGCGCGAGATGCCTTCGCGCATCGCGCGCTGGAATGCGCTGAACGACCAGGCACCGATACCGGTCTCGACGTCGGGCGTGAGGTTGGTGCCGTAGACGGTGCCGAATGGGGTCTCGAGCGGGAAGCCGCCGGCGTAGCTCGCAGTGTGGCAACCCGCGCAGTTGCCGATCGCCGCGAGCTGGCGACCGCGATCGATGGTGGCCTGCGTGTAAGTGGTCGGATCGACGCGGGTGATGGGCGCGATGGTCGAGCGGATGCCGAGGAGGGCCGCGGTGGCACCGACGAGACCGGTGGCCATGAGGAGTGCACGCCGCCCCCGACGCGACCCTCCCCCTCCCCCCCTGGGGGAAGTTTGGGAAGGCGGCGCGCGTAGCGCGCGAAGGAGGGCGGGCTCGTTCTGTCGCTCGCTTCGCTCGCCCCCTCCCCGGCCCTCCCTCAAAGGGGAAGGGAGCGCGTATAAGGCGGCTCGCACCACCTCCGGCGTGAATGGTGGCTGCCGAAACCTCACGCCCGTCGCATCGAAGATCGCGTTCGCGATCGCGGCCGTCCCCGGCACCGATGACGACTCGCCCGCGCCCAGCGGCGGCTGGTCGTCGCGCGGCATCGTCACGACCTCGATCACCGGCACGTCGCGGAAGCTCAGGATCGGATAGCTGCCCCACTCGCGCGCAGCGACCGCGTGCGTGACCGGATCGGTTCGCACCCGCTCATTCAGCGCGCGGCTCGTGGTCTGGATCACGTTGCCGTGCATCTGGTGCGTGACCCCGGCCGGATTGACCATCAGCCCCGTGTCCTGCCCGACCACGACGCGTCGGACGTGCACCTCGCCGGTCACCTTGTTCACGTCGACATCCGCGACCCACGCCGACCACGACGCGCCGAAGCCCGGCCACGCGCTGTGCACGTAACGCGCATACGCGACACCTTGGCCGTGCAACAGGTCGCCAGTGGCTCCTTGAAGTTCGGGTTCGGTGTGGACCTTCCATCCCGCCCTCGCGGCGGTGGCCTCGATCAGCTCGCGGGCACGCGGGTCATGCAGGTGCTGCAGTCGCCACGCTACCGGATCGACACCGGCCGCCGTCGCCAGCTCGTCGATGTACGACTCGTGCGCGAACGAGTTGGGCAGCGCCGAGACGCCGCGCAGCCACGAGGCGCGCAGGATCGGCGCCATGTCGTTGACGGTCACGCGCAGGTTCGCGAAGTCGTACGGCGGTCGCGCGGTCCGATCGCCCATCTCGAACGCATGCGGTTGTGGGTCGATCGTGCGCGTCAGCAGCAGCGCGAGCGTGGGCGCGCCATTCGACGGGTACGACGTCGCGAAGTCGTAGGCCGCGACCGTGCCGTCGGCCGCGAGGCCGCCCTGCACCGTCATCCACTGCGCGGCGCCTTTCGGCTCCCACAGATGCTCCTGCTCGCGAGTCAGTTGCACGCGTACCGGCAGGCCCACCGCACGCGACAGCAGCACCGCATCGGCGGCGACGTCGTCGGCCCCGTTACGGCCGTAGCAGCCAGCGGCCTCCATGCGGATCACCTCGATCGCGACCGCATCGACGTCCACCAGCCGCGCGAGCTCCGCGCGCAACACGTGCGGGTTCTGAGTACCGGCCCACACCGAGAGCCGGTGGCCACTCTCAGGCTCCGCATGCCAGGACGCGACGGCGCACGAAGGGCCGATGGACGCATGCATCTGGTACGGCCAGAGATAAGTCCGCGACATCGGCAGAGCCGCGCTCGCGAGGGCATCGTCGACATCGCCCTCGTCGACCAAGCGACGCGGCGTCGACGGATTGGCGCTGAGCGCGGCTGCGATGTCGTCGGTCTGCGGCAGGCCGGGCCAGACCTTCCACGTCACGCGCAACTGCGCGGCCGCCTGCTCGGCATTTTCTTCTCGGTCGGCGACGACGCCGACGAAGTCGCGGATTACGACGACCGCACGGATGCCCGGGATGTGGGCGATCGACGACTCGTCGACCGCTTCGAGCGTGTTGCCGATGAAGTCGCCGTGATCGGCGCCCGCGTACGGCGGCCGCACGACGCGGCCGTGCAGCATCCCTGGCATCCGCAGGTCGTGCACAAAGACCAGGCCGCCGGTCGCCTTGACCGGGATGTCGACGCGCGGGATCGATTGCCCCACGACGCGATAGTCCGCGGACGATTTCACTATCGTGCGCGGATCGAGATGCAGTTCGACGTGTTCGTCCTTGAGCAGCTCTGCGTAACTGATGCTGGCATCGCTTGCACCGATGCGGCCGTCGCGGACCGTCAGCGATGTGACGGGAAGGTCCAGGACCTTCGCAGCGCGCGCGACGAGGAAAACCCTCGCCTGCGCCGCGGCCAGCCGCAGCGGCGTCGCGTGGATCTGGATCGATGCGCTGGCGATCGTCGCGCCCTGGTTCGGCGCGCGTGCCGTGTCGCCCATGACGAGCTCGACCTGCGCCATCGGCACGTCGAGTTCTTCGGCGACGATCTGCAACAACGCCGTCCGGATGCCGGTGCCGAGATCGACGTGGCCGTGCAATGCGATCACGCGGCCGTCGTCCCATACCGAGAGCAGGACCTCGGGGCCTTCCGCGGGATCGGGCGCGACGGCGACCGGCTGTCCCCGCACGGGCGGCGGCATGTCCGGCACGTCGCGCAGGATCAGCAGCACACCGCGCGCCTGCCGGAAGTCCTTGCGGGTGCGCAACGAATCCGACCGGCTCATGCCGGGCTCATCAGCGCGCTCGCGCGCAGCACGGCGGTCACGATCTCGACGTGCGTGCCGCAGCGGCAGAGGTTGTGCGACAGCGCCTGTCGGACCTGGACCTCGTTGGGCTGCGGGGTATGCGACAGCAAGGCCACCGTCGCCATGATCATGCCGTTGAGGCAGTAGCCGCACTGGGCGGCCTGCGCGTCGATGAAGGCCTGCTGCACCGGATGCGGATCGTCGAGAGTGCCGAGACCTTCGAGCGTCACGATGTCGCGACCTTCCATCTGCGAGGCCGGGATCACGCAGGAACGGGCCGCGATGCCGTCGACGAGGACCGTGCACGCGCCGCACTGGCCGAGGCCGCATCCGTACTTCGGGCCGTTCAACGCAAGATCGTTGCGCAGCACGTGCATCAGCGATGCTTCGCGCGGCAGGTCGAGCGCGTGGGTCCGGCCGTTGACGGTCAGCGAGAAGGTCATCGATCGTCGAACGGCGTCAAGGGGTCGAGACAGCACTCGACTCGATGACCTTCACGCCGGCCTTCTTCATCGATCCCATCGCAGCGGCGAGCGAGCCGTTGAGGTCGATGGCCCGCGCGGCATCCTCGATGACGAAGGTCTCGAAGCCGGCCTTGCGGGCGTCCATCGCAGTCCAGGCCACGCAGAAGTCGGTCGCGAGGCCGACGACGAAGACCGTGCGGATGCCACGCGCCTTGAGATAGGCCGCGAGTCCGGTGCTGGTTTTGTGGTCGGCTTCCTCGAACGCCGAGTAGCTGTCGACGTCCTTGTGGAAACCCTTGCGGATGATCAGCTGCGCCGTGGGCAACGTCAGCGCCTTGACCAACGCCGCATCGGGCGTGCCCTGTACGCAGTGATCGGGCCACAGCACCTGCGTGCCGTAAGGCATCGCGGTCGTCTCGAAGGGCTTCTTGCCCGCATGGCTGCTCGCGAACGACGCGTGGCCGGGCGTGTGCCAGTCCTGCGTGACGACGATGTTCTCGAACGCGGGCGCAAGCTTGTTGATCACCGGCACGACGGCCATGCCGTCCTTCACCGGCAACGTGCCGCCCTCGACGAAGCAGTTCTGCACATCGACGACGATCAGCGCCGCTTTCGAACCGGCTACGATGGGCTTGTCAGCGGCGTGCGTCGCAGCCGAGAGGCACAGGAGCAGGGCGATCAGGATGATTTTCATGACGGATTCTCCGGTCGATCAAACGCTCAGGTAGGCACGACGAACGTCCTCGGCTTCAGCCAGCGCGGCCATCGTGCCGCTCCAGCGAATCTGGCCCTTCTCGAGCACGTAGGCCCGATCGCTGACCAGCTCCGCGAAGTGCATGTTCTGCTCGCTCAGCAGGATGCTCACGCCTTGCGCCTTCAGCTCGAGGATCATGTGCGCCATCTGCTCGACGATCACGGGGGCCACGCCCTCGGAAGGCTCGTCGAGCAGCACGAGGTAGGGATTGCCCATCAACGTGCGCGCGACGGTCAGCATCTGCTGTTCGCCGCCGCTCATGCGGCCGCCGGGACGATCGGGCATCTCGCCGAGGTTGGGGAAGAGCTTGAAAAGACGCGCCTCGGTCCACAGCGGCGCATCGGTCCCGTCGGCCCACTGGCGGGCGGGCTGACGTCCCACTTCGAGATTCTCGAGCACGGTCAGGTCACCGAACACGCGCCGGTCCTCGGGCACGTATCCCAGGCCCAGTCGCGCGACGTCGTGCGGCTCGGCCTTCGAGACGTCGTGGCCGAGGAAGCGGATGCTGCCCTTGCGCTTGGCCAGCAAGCCCATCAAGGCCTTCAGCGTAGTCGACTTGCCGGCGCCGTTGCGACCCATCAGTGCCACGACCTCGCCGCGTCGCACGTCGAGGTCGACGTCGAACAGGATCTGCGCGACGCCGTACCAGGCTTCGAGGGACTTCGCTTCGAGCAGAGCCTCCATTACGCGACCTGCGCCTTCAGCTTTTCGAAGGTCTTGCCGCTGCCGAAGTACACCTCCTGCACCTTCGGGTGATCGCGGATCTCCATCGGCTTGCCCTCCGCGATCAGGCGACCACGCGCCAGCACGATCATGCGATCGGCATACGCAAACACGACGTCCATGCTGTGCTCAGTGAACAGCACGGCCATCCCGCGATCGATCACCAGTTGCTTGGTCAGCACGATCAGTTCGTTGCGTTCCTTCGGCGCCATGCCTGCCGTGGGCTCGTCCATCAGCAGCAGCTTCGGCGAATTGGCCATCGCGATCGCAAGCTCGACGCGCTTGACGTCGCCGTAGGCGAGCACGCTGCAGGGCCGGTCCGCCTGGACCTTCATGCCGACCTGGTCGAGCAGGCTCAACGCTTCGTCACGCTTGTGATCGGCCGCCCGCCTGAAGAACGAATAAAGCTTCGAGTCGGCCGACAACAGGGCCATCTGCACGTTCTCGACGACGGTCAGCGACGCGAAGGTCTCGGCGATCTGGAACGTGCGACCGACGCCGCGATGCCAGATGTCGCGAGGCTTGCGGCCGATCAGCTCCACACCGTCGAGCTTGATCGAGCCCGAATCCGCACGAAGCTGCCCGTTGACCATGTTGAAGGTCGTCGACTTGCCGGCCCCGTTGGGTCCGATCAGCGCGAGCAGTTCGCCGGTATCGAGCGAGAACGTGATGCCGTCGACCGCACGATTGCCGCCAAAGGATTTGCCGAGGCCCGTGACTTCGAGGAGGCTCACGCGGACACCTTTCGACGGCGCTCGAAGAGCTGACTGAAGAAGCCCGCGATACCCTGCGGGAACACCAACACCAGCAGCAGGATGATGCTGCCCAGCACGGCCCGCCAGTAGTCGGTGTTGCGCGCGACCGCGTCCTGCAGCCACGTGAACGTCACCGCCCCGACGATCGGACCGGCCAGCGTCTGCAACCCGCCGAGCAGGACCATCACGAGGCCGTCGACCGAGCGGTTGACCGAGATCGTGTCGGGCGAGATGCTGCCCTTCGAGAACGCGTAGAGCGCGCCGGCGAGCCCCGCGAACAGCGCGGCGATCACGAACGCGACCCACTGCACGCGCTTGACATCGATGCCGATCGCGTCGGCCCGAATCGGCGAGTCGCGACCCGCACGCATCGCGTAGCCGAAGGGTGAGAACAGCGCGCGGCGGATCGCCAGCACGCCGAGCACGACCAGCGCGAGCGTGAGGTAGTAGTAGACGCGCTTGTCCGCAAGCCACGCGGCTGGCCACACGCCGGTGAGTCCGTTGCTGCCGCCGGTGAAGTCGTCCCACTGGAATACGATCGACCAGACGATCTGCGAGAACGCGAGCGTGAGCATCGCGAGATAGACGCCCGACAGTCGCACGCAGAACCAGCCGAAGACGATCGCGCCGAGCACCGCGACGAAGGGCGAGAGCACCAGCGCCAGTTCCATCGGCAAGCCGATCGATCGGACCAGCAATGCCGCGCCGTAGGCACCCAGGCCGAAGTAGGCCGCGTGACCGAACGAGTGCATGCCAGCCGGACCCATGATGAAGTGCAGGCTCACGGCGAACAGCGTCGCGGTGAGCAGGTCGATCGCGAGCACCGTCAGGTACGGCGAGCTCGCGGTGACGAAAGGCCAGGCGAGTAGCGCGATCAACAACACCGTCGCCGCGATCTTGAGCGGTCGATCGGCAGGACGCTGAGGTGCTTCGGCGGGCGCCGCGCTACGGCTGACCGCTTGCGGCCGCCCCATCAGTCCCCACGGTCGCACGACCAGCACGACGGCCATCACGAGGAACTCGACGACCAGCGTCAGCTTCGAGAACGAGAAGGTGTAGCCCCACAGATCCACGTTGCCGATGCCCACGCAGATCGCCTTGACCTCGGCGATCAGCAGCGCGGCGACGTACGCCCCGGGGATCGATCCGAGACCCCCGACGACGACGACCACGAACGCATCGCCGACGGTCGACAGGTCGAGGCCGAGGTTGGCCGGCTCGCGCGGCAACTGCAACGCGCCGCCGAGCCCCGCCAGCATCGTGCCGAGTGCGAACACGGCCGTGAACAGCCACGCCTGGTTGACGCCGAGGGCGCCGACCATCTCGCGGTCCTGCGTGGCGGCGCGCACCAGCGTGCCCCAGCGCGTCCTGGTCAGCAGCAGCCACAGCAGTCCGAGCACGAGCGGGCCGATCACGATCAGGACCAGGTCGTAGCTCGGGAAGCGGCGACCGAGGACGTCGATGGCTCCGGTGAAGCCCGGTGCGCGGGGACCGAGCAGGTCTTCGGGTCCCCAGATCCACAGCGCCGCGTCCTTGATGACCAGCATCAGCGCGAAGGTGGCGAGGAGCTGGAACAGTTCGGGCGCGCGATAGATCCGTCGCAGTAGCAGCATCTCGACGAGTCCGCCGATCAGGCCGACTGCGAGCGCGGCGATCAGCAACGACGGCCAGAACCACACGCCGCCGCCAAATCTGTCCGTCAGCGTGTAGGCGATGTAGATGCCCAGCATGTAGAACGACCCGTGCGCGAAGTTGACGATGCGGGTCACGCCGAAGATCAGCGACAGGCCTGCACCGACGAGGAACAGCGACGACGCGGCGGACAGGCCGTTGAGGAGCTGGACGAGGAAGCCGGAGAGGGTCATGCCACTTCCTTGTCACCCCGGCGAACGCCGGGGCCCAATTGCCGGTACCCCCGCGTATCAAATGAATCGGGGCCCGGCCCTCGCCGGGATGACACACTCCTTTTCACGATCGTCAATCCACAGCGCGCAGCTTCTTCACCTCGGCATCCGACGGCAGGAACTTCGCGCCGTCGAAATACGTGTAGTCGACCATCACGCCCTTCCCACCTTCGTTCTTCGTCTTGCCCACGAACGCACCCATCGTCGACTGATGGTCCTGCGCGCGATAGCTGATCTTGCCGAACGGCGAGTCGACCGACAGGCCGACGAAGGCAGCGGCCAGCTTGTCGCTGTCGGTGCTCTTGGCCTTCCTGATGCCAGCCGCGAGCGATTTGATCATCGTGTAGCCCACCACCGACCCAAGGCGTGGGTAGTCGTTGTACTTGGCGTGATACGCGAGGAAGAACGCCTTGTGCTCCGGAGTCTGGATGCCGTACCACGGGTAGCCGGTGACGATCCAGCCGTTCGGCGACTCGTCCTTCAGCGGGTCGAGATACTCGGGCTCGCCGGTCAGCACGCTCACCACTTCGCGCCCCTGGAACAGGCCGCGCGTGTTGCCTTCACGGACGAACTTCGAGAGGTCGGCGCCGAACAGCACATTGAAGATCGCATCGGGCTTGGCATCGGACAGCGCCTGGACCACGCTGCCGGCATCGAGCTTGCCGAGCGGCGGCGCCTGCTCGACGACGAACTCGACGTCGGGCTGTGCGGCCTTCAGCAATTCCTTGAACGCGGCGACCGCGGACTGGCCGTACTCGTAGTTGGGGTACACCAGCGCCCAGCGCTTCTTGTGCAGCTTGACGGCTTCCGGCACCAGCATCGCGGCCTGCATGTAAGTGCCGGGCCGCAAGCGGAACGTGTACCTGTTGCCGCTGCCCCAGATGATCTTGTCGGTCAGCGGCTCGCCGGCGAGGTAGAAGAATTTCTTCTGCTTCGCGAAGTCGGTCAGTGCGAGGCCGGTGTTGGACAGGAAGGCACCGGACAACACGTCGACCTTCTCGCGCGAGATCAGCTCTTCAGCCACGCGCACTGCATCGCCGGGACTCGCGTTGTCGTCGCGCGTGAGCAATTCGAGCTTCCTGCCGTCGATGCCGCCGGCGCCGTTGATCTCGTCGACCGCGAGTTCCATGCCCTTCTTGTACGGCTCGAGGAACGCGGGTTGTGCCTTGTAGCTGTTGATCTCGCCGATGCGGATCACGCCTTGCGCATGGGCGACCGTCGAGAACGCGACGCCGACGAAGAGGACGGCTGCGAGGGCACGGATGTGTCGCGACGATTTCATGGGTGCAACTCCTGAAGGCGGAAAGAGAGGAAGAGGGCTCGTAGTCCCCGCGAACGCGGGAATGACGGAATTGGCGAGATCAACGCAGGCCATCTTCACCCACGATTTCTTGGACCTGCAGGCCACCGATGCGCGGCAATGGCCGCCCGCTGTCGGTGACGACCACCGCCACGACGATCTCGTTGGCGCGCGGTGCGTCGCTGACACGCGCCTCCATCGCATCGAAGTGGCTGCGTACGAACGCGGCGTCCTTGTGGCCGATGGGCACGTCGATGGCGGTCCCCAAGCCGCCACGCTTCTTAGCGGACGGCACCAGTGCGGCGCCCTTCTCGACGGCCTTGCGCAACGGCGCGCCGAGCTTGGGATGCAGGATGGCCGCGGCGTGTTCGAGCTCACCGGCCTCGCCGACGATCGCGGCCTTGCCGTAGCTCTGGGCCTCTGAAGGCACGATGCCCAGCGCCGCGATGCATCGGTCCCCGAGCAGTCCGCCGAGCTCTTCACCGATCGCGATCAGCTCGTCGAGGTCTTCGACGTAACGACCTGCGTACGGGTTGTCGATCACGGCGATCGCGAGGGCGCGGCGCGTCGGCGGATCGATCGCGCGGCCCATCTCGATGCGGGTCTCGTCGACCTGGACGATCAGCTTGCGGATCCTGGCTTTCATGATTTCCTCTCGTTCTTTCAGCGCAGGCCGTTCCACAGCGCGATGTCCGCGGCCTTCAGGCCACCGACGCGCTGATGGATGCGTGCCCCGGTGGACATCGCGAGGATGAACACCAGCTCGTCCGCGGCCGGCGCGCCGGGTACCTTTACCTCGATCGCATCGAAGTGGCTGCGCACGTACGACGCGTTGATATGGGTCAGCGGGACGTCGAGCATCGTGCCGGGTCCGCCGACCTTCTTGGTCGCGGGAACGATCGCGAGCGCGTTGCCTTTTTGTCCGGTCTTCACGTCGCCCAGTCCTTTCGCGTACGCCACCCGATCACCCTTCCATCCCAGCAGTTCGCGCATCGCGTAACCCCCAGGCACGTGCCACAACGCACCGTGTTCGAGTTCGCCGGCACTGCCGACGATCGCGCCCTTGCCATAGCTCTCGATCCGGTCGACCGGCACGTCCATCGCCTGGCGAAGCTGCTGCGCCATGTCGATGCCGACCGGCGTCAACGCATCCATCATCGGCACGATGTCCTCGACGTAGCGGCCCGCGAACGGATTGGTCATCACGATGGCGATCGTCCCGCGTCGCAGCGCTTCTTCGGGCACCGGCCCGAATTCGTGATGGATGTCCTCGACCTGCGTCAGGACGCGACGAATCTCGATCATGTGGCTTCCAGTCTCTGTGCGTCGAAGCGAGTTGCGTGCCACACCTCGCGCGGACCGCTCGTCGCGAGCTGGCCCTGACAGACGATGGCACACGAATCGATCAGCCCTTCGGCCCGCAACGCGTTGGCGTAATGGAGGCCGGATCGAAGAGCACAGCGCACCGCCTCGATGTCCAGCGACGGCACGTCGACCGTGACTGCCAAGTCACCGAGGTCGCTGTCGTCCTTCAGCATCGACGCCGGCCTGCGCACGATGCGCGCATCGTCGAGATCGACTGCGTTGGCGATCATCGTCGCGGCCGCGTCCGCCTCGGCCGCGGTGCGGGCCAGCACCGTGACGCTGTCGGCGATGCCGAGCGAGAAGCTGCGGCCGCGCCAGCCGCTGGTCGCGATGCCACGCACCGGCATCCCGTGCGAGACCTCGAAGCAGCCGTCGGCCCCGATGCGCCCGTCCCAGCCCCTCGGGTCGAAGCGCGCGAGATCGGCGAACAGTCCGACGCGCGCAGCCTCACCGCTGGCGAGAAACAAGGCGATATCGCCCCCGTTGTTGACCCACGCACGACGGATGCCGGGTCGTCGATAGCAGGCGATCAATTCGTCTGCGACCGAACCGGCGACGGCGGCCATCGGCGTGATGAAGCGTGCGCGATGCGGCTCGCAAGCGAGCCACATGCGGCGTGCCACGCGACCGGTCAACGGGCAGGGGCCGTGCACACGGGTCTTCAGCAGCGGAAGCTCGCGTACCAGCTCGTCGAGGATGTTCGTGAAGCGTGTCCACGCCTGCTCATGGGCAAGCTCGAGGACGCCCGCATTCCCCTCGGCCTCGATGAGAAGATCGATCGGTCCATGCTGCAGATGCCGGCGACCTTCGGAAAGCAGTGCGCGTGTGGCGGTCATCGCGGGTCAGCCGAGCAAGGGTGCGTGACCCAGCGGCCAGGGATTGGTGGCGCCCGGCAGCGCCCAGCGCCGCGCGATCGGGGCGCCGTCGTCGTGCCACGCGCCGGTCTTCAGCACCTGATCCAGCGAGCGCACGTAGTCCATGTGACCGCCCATCGCTTCGTAGTCCGGGAGCCGCATGCTGAACTCGATGGGCGCCACGATCGCCGGCGTCGGCACCGTGCCGAAGCTGTTGTCGGGCATGCGCATCACGTCGGCCATCACCGTGATGCCGCCGCCGGGCCAGACATAGGCCGGCGCGCCGCCACAGGTCACGTTGACGAGCGCCTGCTTGATCGCGCGCGTCAGCAGCACCGGGTTGTCGGTCACGCCGGCGCGCAGGCTGCCGCCCGCGCCAGCGAGGAACAACACGGTCGATTGCGATGGCTCGCAGTTCTCGCCGATCCGGTCGACCACGTCCTGCATCGACGGCGGCATGTCCTGCGGTTGCGGCGTCAGCGACTCGTCGAGGACGTACCAGGCCGCGTGCTCGCCGGTCGTCGACGTCATCAGCAGACGGAGGCCGGGCCATGCGTGATCGGGGTCCCAGGTCTCGATGATCGACAACGGATCGGCGATGTCGGTTCCGCCCCAGCCGGTACCGGGATTGGCGACCTGGAAGTAACGGCCCGGCGTCGACTTGCGACCCCGCAGCCGCACGCCGGAGCGCCGCATGTCGAGGCAGCGACCAGCCTGGTGCTCGGTCAGCACGCCGGTGATGTGATCGTCGACGACGATGACCTCGTCGGCCTCGCCGACCATCTGCTTAGCGAAGATGCCGACGGTCGCCGAGCCGCAACCCACGCGCATGCGCCGCTCCTCGACGCCGTCGACGACCGGTGATCGGCCTGCCTGCACGAGGACCTGCGTGCCGCCATCGATGGACAGTTCCACGGCCTGCTTGTTGCCAAGCCTCTCCATCATCTCGACCGTGACGCGGCCTTCCTTCTTGCTGCCGCCGGTGAGATGGTGGACGCCGCCGAGGGACAGCATCTGCGAGCCATACTCGGCCGTGGTCACGTGTCCGACGACCTCGCCCTTGCAGCGGACGTTGGCCTGTTCGGGGCCGAGATAGCGGTCGGTGTCGATCTTCACCTTGAAGCTGCAGTAGCTGAAGATGCCTTCGGTGACGACGGTCACCATGTCGACGCCGGCCGCCTTGGAGGCGACGATGAAGGGGGCAGGCTTGTAGTCGGGATAGGTCGTCGACGCGCCGATACCCGTCACGAACACCTCGTCGGCGAGCAGCAGATCGCCGTTCCAGGCAGGGTCCTGCTGCTCTTGCGCGTCGGCGCCGTCGGCCAGCGGCGCGAACGGAACCACGGCGCCCGATGTCTCGCTCAGCGTGCGTAGCAGCAGGACCACGGGATCGACCCGGATCAGGATGCCCTGATGATTCGCGTAGCGATCACAGGCGCCGGTCTTGCCGTCGCTGATCTGGCACAGCACCGGACAGGCGTTGCATTCGACCTTGGTGCTGGCCATGCGCTCGTTGCGCGGGGCAGCGCGATCGAGCGCCTGGATGAGCTGCGACGGCGCAGGTGACGACAGGGGCATCGCGTCCATCGCGGGCAGCCCATCCGTCTTGGTGTGTTCGGTCATCGTTGCGGGTCTGACAAAATAACGAGATGGGTGACGATTCGCGTGGTGAAATCAGTCCGACAACCTCTTGAAATCACCGCCGACCACCTACTTGAATCAGCCCTGTACCTTATGTAGTATCCGCTACATCGAAATGTCGCGAACGCTACATCAACGCGAATCTAGCGCACCTGCCCGAGCCTGGCAAACGCTTTTTGCAAACGGCGTCTCACGAACGACAACGACTCATACCTCCTTCCATTCCATGAGTGCATTCAACGAAGAGCGCGTCCTGAGCGTCCATCACTGGACCGACCGCCTGTTTACCTTCACGACGACGCGCGATCCAGCGCTGCGCTTCAGCAACGGTCACTTCACGATGATCGGCCTGCGCGTCAACGACAAGCCGTTACTGCGCGCGTACAGCATCGCGAGCGCCAACTACGAGGACCACCTCGAGTTCCTCAGCATCAAGGTCGACGAGGGCCCATTGACGTCGCGCCTGCAGCACATCGAAGTCGGCGACACGATCATCGTCGGTCGCAAGCCGACGGGAACGCTGGTCGTCGACTACCTGTTGCCGGGCAAGCGGCTGTACATGTTCTGCACGGGTACGGGGCTGGCGCCGTTCATGAGCCTGGTGCGCGATCCCGAAACCTACGAGAAATTCTCGCAAGTGATCCTGGTGCACGGCGTGCGACAGGTCGAAGAGCTCGCGTATCACGACCTGCTGGTCGAGCACCTGCCGTCGCATGAATTCCTCGGCGACATGGTGTCGAGCCAACTGCGCTACTACCCCACGGTCACGCGCGAGTCCTTCGTCAACATGGGCCGCATCACCGAGCTGATCGAGACCGGCAAGCTGATGGCCGATCTGGAACTGCCGTCGCTCGATCCGGCCCACGACCGCGCCATGATCTGCGGCAGTCCGGAGATGCTGAAGGACCTCAAGGCGTTGCTCGAAGGCAAGGGATTCAAGGAAGGCAATACGTCGACGCCCGGCGACTTCGTGATCGAACGCGCGTTCGTCGAGAAGTAGTCGGACGTGCAGAGCGAACGGCTGACGAAGGAGGCGACTGGCGTGGGCCGAGCGGCTGCGGGCGGCTGCGGTCGACACGCATGACGACTTCAGCCGCACGTCCGTCGAGCCCGAAGATCAACGCTGCGGGCCGACCGCTCGGCGTCCGCGAACTCTCCGCGAAAGCCACCCGCGACAGCATCCTGAGAGCGGCGATCAAGGTGTTCGCCAAGCACGGGTTCGACGGCGGAAGCGTCGAGAAGATCTCGAAGGCCGCCAAGTCCGTCGATCGCATGATCTATTACTACTTCGGTAACAAGGAAGGTCTCTTCGTCGCCGTGCTCGAGGAGACCTATCGACGGTTCAACGATGCGGAGTCCACGCTCGACCTTGACCTCGGCGAGCCGGTCGAAGCCCTGACGACGGTGATCCGGTTCGTGCATCGCTATTACCGAGAGCATCCGGAATTCGTAAGCCTGCTCAACAGCGAGAACCTTCATCGGGGCAAGCACATCGTCAAGTCGCTGCGCGCCCGCGAGTATTCGTCGCCGGCGATCGGCACGACGGACGAGGTGCTGCGTAGTGGCATCGAGCAGGGCCTGTTCCGCGCGGACGTCGCGGCGCGCGACCTCTATCTGCTGATCGCGGCGACCGGTTATTTTCACCAGTCCAACCGCTTCACGCTGTCGGCGTTCCTAGGCGAGGATCTCGAGTCGGCCGCGGCACAGGATCGCTGGGAGGGCTTCGTGCTCGACATGGTCTTGCGCGGCCTGGCCACCGCTCCTTCGCGTGCGCCTCCACGTACCCGACATCTCGATAACGGCAGCGGTTCAACGATGAAGGGAGAGCGCCATGGCTGATGCGATCGTAGGCGAGAAGTGCGGCAAGGTCGTCATCCGCAATGTCGGCCTGATGCTGTCGGGCGACATCGATCATCCGATCCTCGACGCCGATACCGTCGTCGTGGTGGACGGCCTGATCACGGCCGTCGGCAAGGAAGTCGATTGCGATATCGCGGATGCGAAGACCGTGGTCGATGCACGACGGACCTGCCTCTGTCCCGGGCTGATCGACAGCCACGTGCATCCGGTCTTCGGCGACTGGACCCCGCGCCAGAGTCAACTCGGCTGGATCGAGTCGACGATGCACGGTGGCGTGACGACGATGATCTCGGCTGGCGAGGTCCATCTGCCTGGACGTCCGAAGGACATCGTGGGCCTCAAGGCATTGGCGATCACGGCACAACGGGCGTTCGACAATTTTCGCCCTGGCGGGGTCAAGGTCCTGGCGGGTGCGCCCGTGATTGAGAAGGGCATGGTCGAGTCGGACTTTCGGGAACTTGCGGAGTCGGGCGTCAGGTTGCTCGGCGAGGTCGGGCTGGGGTCGGTCAAGGCCGGCGAAGAAGCGGCGACGATGGTCGCGTGGGCGCGCAAGTACGGCATCCAGAGCACCATCCACACCGGCGGACCGTCGATCCCGGGCTCGGGGCTGATCGACAAGGACGTGGTGCTCGAGGCGGATGCGGACATCATCGGTCACATCAACGGCGGCCATACCGCGCTGCCGGAGCGGGACGTCTGCGAACTGTGCGAGCGCTCGACGCGCGCGATCGAGATCGTGCACAACGGCAACGAGCGGGTCGCAATCGCCGCCGCACGTACGGCCCTCGAACTGAAGTGCCCGCATCGCGTGATCCTCGGAACCGACGGCCCAGCCGGCTCCGGCGTGCAACCGCTGGGAATCCTGCGCATGATTGCTTTGCTGTCGGGTCTTGGCGGCATTCCGGCCGAGATGGCGTTCTGCTTCGCGACCGGCAACACCGCGAAAATCCGCCAGCTCAATAGCGGTCTCATCGAAGTGGGACGCGACGCGGACTTCGTCTTCATGGATCGCGCGCAACACACGGCGGGACGCACCCTGCTGGAAAGCGTCGCGCTTGGGGACATCCCGGGTGTGGGCATGGTGATGATCGACGGACTCGTGCGTTGCGGTCGCAGCCGCAACACGCCACCTTCGACCGAGATCCCGGTGGCGGCGACGGCTCACTGAATCGCGCTTCATCGGCTGCTACGCGCCGATGGCACGGGGGAGCAGGCCCATGACGAAGCGCGGCCCGATTTCGTCGACGCGCGCGTAGCGGACAGCGCCACGACAGAAACGGTCCGGACAGACCGTCGCGATCCTTCTCGAAGCGGCTGCGCTGGTGTGAATATCGCGAGACGTTCGACAGTCAGCTGGCCGCTGCGTCCGCTGGCATGCGCAAGCGGATCAGTCGGAGTGAGGATGCGAGCCGGGAATGAGGTTCGATCCGAGAATGCTCAGCGCAACGGCTTCGGCGACCTTGATGCCGTCGACGGCCGCGGAAAGGATCCCGCCGGCATATCCAGCACCTTCGCCGGCGGGATAGAGATGTGCGGTGTTGATACTCTGGAAGTCGCTGCCACGCGTAATTCGAACCGGTGAAGACGTGCGTGACTCGATTCCGGTCAGCAATACGTCCGGATGATCGTAGTCGCGGATTTGGCGGCCGAACACCGGGATCGCTTCGCGGAGGGCTTCGATCACGAAGTCGGGAAGGCAGCGCGTCAGATCGGACGGTTGAACCCCCGGCTTGTATGAGGGAGTGACTTCCCCAAGCGCACTCGAAGCCTGGCCTGCGAGAAAATCGCGAACCGTCTGAGCTGGTGCTTCGTAGGTCGAACCACCGGCTTCGTACGCCAACGTTTCCCATTTGCGCTGTAACTCGATTCCTGCGAGCGGATGGCCAGGGTAGTCGCGTATCGGCTCGATCCCGACGACCAAGCCGGAATTGGCGTTGTGCGCGTTGCGTGAATACTGGCTCATCCCGTTGATCGCGAGTCGGCCAGGTTCCGAGGCGGCAGCCACGACCGTTCCGCCTGGACACATGCAGAAGCTATATGCGGTGCGTCCGTTTTCGCAGTGATGCGAAAGGCTGTATGCGGCAGCTCCCAGATCGGGGTGTCCCGCGCAGGGACCAAAGCGTGCTCGGTCTATCCAGCTCTGAGGATGCTCAATTCGAACGCCGATCGAAAACGGCTTGGCTTCCAGGTGAACGGAGCGATCGTGCAATGCATAAAAAGTATCTCTAGCGCTGTGGCCCACTGCGAGGACGACCCGTTCTGCCGCGAGATAGCTGCCGTCTTGAAGATGCAGTCCACGGAGATGTCTATTTCCTCTGAACTCTGCAATGTCGAAATCGATAACGTGATGCTCGAAACGATATTCCCCGCCGAGGCTCTCGATCTTTCGACGCAGATTTTCGACGACTTGGACCAAGCGGAATGTGCCGATGTGCGGATGTGCCTCGACCAGGATCTCTGCGGGAGCGCCTGCGGCAACAAATTCTGCGAGAACCTTTCGTCCGAGATGCCGGGGATCCTTGATCTGACTCCAGAGTTTTCCATCTGAGAAAGTCCCCGCACCACCCTCACCGAACTGGACATTCGATTCCGGATTGAGAATCCCTTGACGCCAGAAACACCAGGTATCTTTCGTCCTTTCGCGAACGACCTTTCCGCGATCGAGAATGATGGGCCGCAGACCCATTTCGGCCAAGATTAATCCCGCGAAGAGTCCACATGGACCGGCACCGATGACGACGGGCCGGGAAGGAACTGGCAAACCTGGACGTTCCGCGACAAAGCGGTAGCTGGTGTCGGGCTTCCGGCGAACACGCGAGTCGTCTGTGCTGCGTGAAAGAACGGCTTCTTCATCGATCAGGTCGACGTCAACCGAATAGACCATCACGACGGCCGATTTCTTTCGAGCATCGTTGGCACGACGCACAATTTCGAAGGAAGTCAGTTCGTCCGGCGCAATGTGCAGCACTTCGACAACAGCTCGAACTATGGCGTCGGACGCATGGCCGAGAGGCAGTCGAATCTCAGTAACGCGCAGCATCGAGTCTTTGGTGCGTAGTAGGAATCGATTTGATTGAGGAAAATGGGTGGGGCTAGCTATTGCGGAGTCAGTGCGTGATTCGGAACCGCAATGGCCCTAAACATCGAATCAGACGGCTTTCGGCGAAGTGTGGAATATTCGAGATCAATCGCAGTCTTGTTCACGACCCGGTATCCGATCAGTCAGTGGAATCGCGATAAGGGCCGTGGAGATCGCAACACTGGAACAGTCCGTGCATCGAGTTTGCGACCCCTATCCTGTCATACTGACCTGCGCAGCTGAATATTTCGTCGTACTTGCGTTTCCGTTACCCAAAAGAAAAAACCCCAGATCTTTCGATCTGGGGTTTCGCATAAAAGCCTGACAATAACCTACTTTCACAAGCGCAATGCTAACTATCATCGGCGCAAAAGCGTTTCACGGTCCTGTTCGGGATGGGAAGGAGTGGTTCCACCTTGCTATGGTCATCAGGCATAAGTTTTAAACTTTCCTGCGCACAAAAAATACCTGTGTCAAGAAAATCAATCTGGGAAGAAGCAAAGCTCTGTGTATTTCGTTTTGCGAGCGCGATCGTATCGCTTAAGACACCGAACGCATTTTATTACGTATCGGCACAGCGGCACTCACACCTACTCAAATCCATAACAATCAAGGTTATAGAGTCAAGCCTCACGGGCAATTAGTACTGGTTAGCTTAACGCATTACTGCGCTTCCACACCCAGCCTATCAACGTCCTGGTCTCGAACGACCCTTTAGGGGAATCAAGTTCCCGGGAAGTCTCATCTTGAGGCAAGTTTCCCGCTTAGATGCTTTCAGCGGTTATCTCTTCCGTATTTAGCTACCCGGCAATGCCACTGGCGTGACAACCGGTACACCAGAGATACGTCCACTCCGGTCCTCTCGTACTAGGAGCAGCCCCCTTCAAATTTCCAACGCCCACGGCAGATAGGGACCAAACTGTCTCACGACGTTTTAAACCCAGCTCACGTACCACTTTAAATGGCGAACAGCCATACCCTTGGGA
>JANXTA010000041.1 GCA_025356395.1 Betaproteobacteria bacterium | reverse complement strand
CGCGAGCTTCGCGCGCTTCGGGTCGAAGCCGATGAACGCGAGCCGATGCTGGTTGCTGCGGATCGCCGCGAGCTGGCGACCGAAGGGCGTCTCCATCACGTAGGCGAGGCCGGCGTAGACCAGCACGATGAACGCGACCGTGACGAGGAAGAAGTTCATCGGATCGGTCGACACGATGCCCGGCAGCACAACGGCAGGCGGCACGCCGATGATGCCGTCCGAGGCACCGAGCTCACGCGTGTTGAAGACAATCTTCGAGACCACCTGCGCGAGGCCGAAGCTGATCAGCGCGAAGTACACGCCCTTGGATCGGATCGCGATCACGCCGGCCACGACGCCGACGAGGGTGGAGACCACCGTGCCGATCAGCAACGCGATCCAGAACGAGTCACCCCACGATTTCAAAGCGAGCGCCGACGCGTAGGCGCCGAGACCGAAGAACAGCGCCTGCCCCAGCGGCAGCAGGCCCGTGCATCCGAGCAGCAGATCGACCGACAGCGCAAGACCACCGAAGATCAGTGCCTCCGTCGCAAGCCGCAAATAGAACGTGTCGCCGAGGCTCTTCGCGACGATCGCGAAGATCAGAGCGAGGAGGAGCAAGAGGATCGCAAGCCAGCGCGTGACGCCGATCGAACGAACCGGCGACAGCATCGCGAGCACAGCAGCATCAGCCATGACCGAGTCTCCCGAACAAGCCCTGCGGTCGCCACATCAGCACGAAGACCATGATCCCGAAGAGTAGCGGGTCGCTCCACACCGGCGAGATCCACAGGCTCGAGATCGACTGGATCTGCGTCAGCGCGAGACCTGCGATGACGGCGCCCTTGATCGAGCCCATGCCGCCTATGATGACGACCGAGAACGCGATCAGCACGAAGTCGGTCCCCATCGTCGGGAACACCGAATAGATCGGCGCGAGTAGCACGCCGGCCAGGCCCGCGAGGGCGACGCCAAACGCGAACGTGCCCGCGTACACCACGTTGACCGGCACGCCGAGCGAAGCCGTCATGTGGCGATCGAAGGCCGCGGCCCGCACCATCGCGCCGATCGACGTGCGGAACACGAGCACCCACACGGCCGCGATCAGGACTGCACCGAATCCCATCACGAACAGGCGGTAATTGGGGAAGAAAAGGCCGAGCATCTCGGTCGCGCCTTCGATCGGCGCGTCGATGCGCAGCGGATTCGCACCGAAGATCAGCTTCAGCAGGTCCTCGAGCACGATCGACAGTCCGAAGGTCAGCAACAGCGTCAGCGTGTGCCGGTCGCCGCTGTGGAAGACGCGCTGGATCAGGCCGCGCTCGGTCGCATAGCCGATCACGGCCATGATCAGCGGGGTCAGCAACAACGCCCACCAGAACGGCAGGCCTGCCGCGATCAGGGCCACGGCGACGTAGGCCCCGATCGCGTAGAACTCGCCGTGCGCCATGTTGATCACGTCGAGCAGGCCGAAGATGATCGTCAGTCCGAGCGCCATCAGCACGACGGCGACGCCGATGGACAGGCCGTTGATGACCTGCGGCGCGAGAACGAAATGCAGCCAGTCCATGGACGCGTGGTGATCCGGGCGTCAGAACTTCGTGCAGAGGTCCGGACCGATCGCGACGTCGGCCGTGACCTTGCCGACGATCTCGAACTTCCCGCCGACGACCTTCACCGCGTACATGTCCTGCATCGCCTGGTGGTCGCCGGCACGCAACGTCTTCAGGCCCTGCGGCGTCTTCCACTGCAGGCCGCGCATCGCGGTGCGCAGCTTGTCGGTCTCGGTGGACTTCGCCTTCTCGACCGCGGCCTTGTAGAAGTACAGGACGCCGTAGCTGTCGGTGCCGTAGAGGTCGGGGGCGTCCTTGTTCATCGACACGAAGTCCGCGACGAACTTGTGGTTCTCGGGCGTATCGATGGTGATCGCGTAGCCGACGCCGGTGACGAAGCCGTCAGCCGCCTTGCCGATCGCCGACAGGTTCTGCGAGGTGACGGTACCCGACGCGCCGACGACCTGCACGTTGCGATTGATGCCGAACTCCGCCATCTGCGTGAACAGCCGCACGGTGTCGTTGCCGGCCACCGACGTGTAGATCACCTGCGGCTGCGCGGCGCGGATCTGGCCGAAGAACGGCGAGTAGTCCTTGTTGCCGAGCGGCGCGAAGACCTCACCGACGGTCTTCGATCCCTTGGCCTCGGCCGCCGTCTTGAACGCGGCCACGGTACTGCGACCCATCTCGTAGTCGGGTCCGAGATAGAACACCGATGCGTTCGGCCTGGTCTTCGCGAGCCAGTCGGCGAGTGCCGCCGACTGCATGCCGGCGCGCGCGTTGACGCGGAACACGTTGGGCGAACACTTGTCGGTCGTGATCGAGTCCGCGAACGACACGGTCGTCGCCATCAGCTTGCCGGCGCGCTCGGCGACCTGACCGACCGCGAG
>JANXTA010000175.1 GCA_025356395.1 Betaproteobacteria bacterium | reverse complement strand
CGCGGCGTGTCGGCGACCTTCTGGCGCAGCCTCAAGGCCGTCGGTGACGAGAGCACGCTGCAGGTGATGGGCACGCCGTTCTGCGGCAAGGGCGAGCCGTCGCAGGTGATACGCGTCGGCCACGCGTCGCCGGCCTGCCTGTTCGCCGATGTCGACGTGTTCGGCGCCGGAGGCGCGGCATGAGCGCGGTGCCGGCCATGCGCGACCCGCGGACCGCTGGTGCCGGCCGCATGCCGCGGCTGGATGCGGAGAGCTACTTCGCGGAGCTGGCGGCAGGGCTGCCGAAGTTCCTCGCCGCCGACGAACACTTCATGTGTTCGTACGCGGCCGAGCAATCCGACTTCGTGCGCTTCAATCACGCGCGCATCCGCCAGGCCGGTCACGTCGACCAGGCCTACCTGTCGCTGCGGCTGATCCACGACCACGCCGAAGGTCAGCGGCAGGCGGCGATCTCGCTGACCCTGTCGGGCGACATCGGCGCCGATCTCGCGCAGTGCGACCGCGCGCTGGCCTCGTTGCGCGGCACCCTGCCCGACCTGCCGCCCGATCCGCTGCTGATGGTCGAGACCGAGGGCTTCACCTCGCGCAACGTCAAGGTGGGACGGCTGCCGTCGGGCATCGAGATGGCCGCGACCATCACGGAGCTGGGCGTCGGCCACGACCTCGTCGGCTTTCTCGCGACGGGTCCGATGCAGCGCGGCTTCGCGAGCTCGTACGGCCACCACAACTGGCACGAGGTCTCCAACTTCAACTTCGAGTGGAGCCTGTACCACGAAGCGGACAAGGCGGCCAAGAGCAGCTATGCCGGCTTCGAATGGGATCGCGAGGTGCTGCGCGCCAAGATCATCCGCGCCGCCAACGACGTGTCGGTGCTAAGGCTGCCCGCCAAGCGTATCGACCCGGGCGCGTACCGCGTCTACCTGTCGCCGATGGCGGTCGCCGAGCTGGTGTCGATGATGACCTGGGGCGGCTTCTCCGCGAAGGCGCGGGCGACCCGCACGAATCCTCTCGGCAAGCTCTACGACCAGATGGCCAGCCTGAGCCCGCTGGTGTCGATCTCCGAGCACACGGCCGGCGGCCTGATGCCGATCGTGCAGAGCGACGGCTTCCGCAGGCCCGAGCACATCGACCTCATCAAGGACGGCAGGGCCATGGGCCTGCTCGCGTCACCGCGCACGGCGCGCGAGTACGGCCTGCCGCAGAACGGCGCCGAGAACGGGGATGAAAGTCCGGCGTCTCTCGACATGGCGGCCGGCACGGTCGAGCAGGACCACATCCTGCGCGAGCTCGGCAACGGCCTGTGCATCAACAATCTCTGGTACCTCAACTTCTCGGACCGGATGAATTGCCGCATGACCGGCATGACCCGCTTCGCGACCTTCTGGGTCGAGAACGGCGAGGCCGTGGCCCCCACCAACGTGATGCGCTTCGACGACAGCATCTATCGCATCCTCGGCGATCATCTGACCGGCCTGACCGCAACGCGCGAGTTCATCCCCGACTCGCAGACTTACGGCTCGCGCGGGACCGGCAGCATGCGACTGCCCGGTGCTTTCGTGAACGACTTCCGCTTCACGCTGTAGTCCGCAGGCGTCTTCGATGGACGACGCAGCGAAGGACCAGCCCTTCCTCCTTTTCGATCTCGGCGGCGTACTGATCGAGAACGTCGGGTTCGAACGATTCGACGCATTGCTTCCGCAGACCGTCGGTATCGATGCCCTCAAGCGGCGCTGGCTCGCATCGACCAGCGTCCGGAACTTCGAACTGGGGCTGAGCGATGCGCCGGACTTTGCCCGCGCGTGTGTCGACGAATGGGAACTGTCGTGCTCGCCGGCCGTGTTCATCGACGAGTTCACGACCTGGCCGAAGGGCTTCTACCCGGGCGCGCTCGATCTGATCGCGACGCTGCGCGGCAGGCACCGCATCGGATGCCTGACCAATTCGAATGCCCTGCACTGGACCCGCTTCGACGGCTTCCAGGGGATCTTCGACGTCACGCTGTCATCGCATCGCATTGGCGTGATCAAGCCCGATGCCGCGTGTTTCATGCACGCGATCGAGGCGTGCGACGTCGATGCGGGCGACATCCTGTTCTTCGACGACTCGATGCCGAACGTGGAAGCCGCGAAGCGTTGCGGCATCGATGCCGTCGTCGCGAACGGCATCGGCGAGGTGCGGCGCATCCTCGCCAGTCGAGACCTGCACGCCCAATTACGAAACCACCCGCCACGCGAATAGGGTTGTGAGCCAGGGTAGCGGGTGCTGAACCGAAGGCAGCATTTCCAATCACCGCGGACGATTCGAATGCCGGTCGCAAGGTACATCCGAACGGGGCCGCTTCCACGCTCCGCTTCCAGCACAGCACCAACCCGGTCCCGCCGCGTCACGCGTGGACGGCCGGCGTTGCATTTGGCAGTGCCGTCGGCCCTCTTCGACTCGATGCAGTTCCCATCGCATCTCCTGCAGACACGGTTCGCGATCAATCCGTGGAGAGCCCGACGGCCGTATCGCACGGACGATCCACGGGAGGTCATCACGATGTCGGGTTCCGAAACGCAAAGACGGGTCCTCAGCACGACCCTGCTCAGCTGGCTGGTGCGCGAGCGCATGCACCAGCTCGACGTCTGCGCGACCTGCACGATGCCGGACGTGAAGCACATCGATGTGTCCGAGGAAGACGGCAACTGGCGGATCGGTCCGATTTCGGGCGCAGACGCCGAGGACTGCCGGCAGTCGCTGCTGGCGTTCCTCGTCGAGGCGAAGAACCGCTTCAACCTGCCGGACCACGCCCTTCTGGAACCCACCTAGGCCGGACGGCGAAGCCGACGATGGTACGCAGCCAGGATCTCATCAAGGCGCAGGTCGCGTGGAGCAGCGCGGTGGCGTTGCTCGACAGCGCGATCTCGACGTCGATGCGCAACCTCAATCCCGATCTTGCCGGCGCCTGGATCGTCGGCCTGACCAAGATCAACGCGCAGGCACTGGACTCGGCGCGACACGCCGAATTCGAGCCGCGATCAGCGATGGAACGGATCATCGACGAGGTACGGCGGATGTAGTTCGGTGCCGCTCAGTTCGCTTGCGCGAGCAACGCATCGAAGGCTTCGATCGCGAGCTGCATGTCGTCGGCGGTGGTCGACTCGAGCGGGTTGTGGCTGATGCCGCCGTTCTCGCCGCGCACGAACAGCATCGCCTGTGGCATCACCTCGTGGAGCTTCATCGCGTCGTGCCCGGCTCCGCTCGGCATCCGATGGACCGGTAGCCCGAGGGTCTCGACCGCCGCCTCCCATCGACGCTGCCAGGCCAGCGCGCTGGGGCACGCAGCCGCGCGCATCGTCTCCTCGACCGTGAAGGACAGGCCGCGCCGCGCGCAGACGTCCTTCAGCCGCTCGAGGACGTCTGCCGCGCAAGCGTCGCGGACCGGATCGGTGGTGGCGCGGATGTCGAGCGTGAAGTGGCAGCGTCCGGGTACGACGTTGGTCGAGCCACCGGGCACGTTCAGAATGCCCATCGTGCCGACCAGGTCGGGCACGGAAGCGGCGCGCTGCTCGAGGCACAACGCGAGTTCGGCGACCGCGTTGACCGCGTCGCGCCGGCTGTCCATCGGCGTCGTGCCCGCGTGGCTCGCCACGCCGATCACTTCGCAGAGATAGCGCAGGCTGCCGTTGATCGACGTCACGATGCCGAGCGGCAAGCCGAGGTCGTTCAGCACCGGGCCCTGCTCGACGTGAACCTCGACGAAGCCGAGATAGTCGGCCGCATCGCGACCCACCGCGTCGATCGCCTCGCGCGTGGCCGGCATGCCGGCATGGCGCATCGCGTCGCGCATCGTGATCCCGTCGGCATCGGTCTGGTCGAGCCAGCCATGGTCGAAACGTCCGATCACCGCGCGCGAGCCGAGGAAGGTCGCCTTGTAGCGTTGCCCCTCCTCTTCGGCAAAGCCGATCACCTCGATGCCGAACGGCAGCCGACGCCCTTCGCGATGAAGCTTCTCGACGCACGCGATCGGCACCAGGATGCCGAGCCGTCCGTCGTACTTGCCAGCGTTGCGCACCGTGTCGTAGTGCGAGCCGGTCATCAGGCGCTTCGTCGCCGGGTCGCTGCCGTGATACACGCCGACCACGTTCCCGACCGGATCGGTGCCGACCTCGTCGAAGCCGGCATCGCTCATCCAGCGTTCGAGCATCCGCGCACACGCGCGATGGGCCTCGGTGAGGTAGGTGACCGTCAGCTCGCCGGCTTCCGCGAAGCCCGGATCACTGTGCGCCGCAAGGGCCTCGGCGCGATCCCAGGTCGACTCGCCACGACCGGAGCGTGACGCGAAGCGCTCGTGGATGCGCAACTCGGCGATGCGGTCGATCTGTCGCAGGCACTCCGCGAACTCGCCATCGGGATGCGCGCGCATGCGGCGCTCGAAAGTCGCGATGATCTGCGGGCGCGACAGGCCCATGCCACGTGGCCCGCGGACCGCCAGGATGAAGGGCCAGCCGAAGCGCGCGAGGTAGTCGTCGGTCAGGCCGCTGAGCTTGACGAGTTCGTCCGCGCTGCAGTGGAGCAGTCCGGCGCGCGCCTGCTCGTCGCTGGAAGCGGTGGTCACGTCGCCGGCCAGGGCCGCCTTGCCGGCGAGAGCAGGATGCGCGCGGATCAGCGCCATCTGCGCCTCGGCGGCCGCCTCATGCACGATGACCGACAACGCCCGCTTCAACGCCGCGATGGACACGAAGGGCCGTCGCGCGACGCCCGCCTGCGCGATCCAGTGCGCGTGTTCGTACAGCCCGTCCAGCATTGCGGCCGCGTCACTTACCGAGGCCAGGTTCAGGCGTGCGAGCGCTTCGTTCATCGGGTCGCGACGAATGGATGCGTCGCCTTCCAGTGCCGCGCGAGGTCGATGCGACGACAGACCCAGACGTGCTCGTGCATGGCGACGTGATCGATGAAGCGGCTCAACGCGCCGATCCGGCCGGGTCGTCCGAGCAGGCGGCAATGCATACCGATGCTCATCATCTTAGGCCGGTCCAGACCTTCGGGATCGCCTTCGGCATACAACGCGTCGAAGCTGTCGCAGAGATAGTTGAAGAAGTGATCGGCCGTGTTGAAGCCCTGCGGTGTAGCGAAGCGCATGTCGTTGGTGTCGAGCGTGTAGGGCACGACGAGATGCGGATGCACGGTGCCATCGGACGCCGCAACCTCGGTCCAGAACGGCAGATCGTCGCCGTAGTAGTCGCTGTCGTATTCGTAGCCGCCGTGATCGACGACAAGGCGGCGCGTGTTGGGGCTGTCGCGGCCGGTGTACCAGCCGAGTGGCCAGCGATCGTTCGTGAGGTCGCGAAGGAGGCGCGTACCCTCGACCATGTGTTCGCGCTCGAGCGCTTCGGGCAGCGACTGGTAGTGGATCCAGCGCAGTCCGTGATTGGCGATCTCGTCGTCGCGCTCGAGGAAGGCGTCGATCAGTTCCGGATAACGCGCGAAGGCCATGCCGACGCCGAACACCGTCAATGGCCAGCCGGCCCGCTCGAACTCACGAAGGATCCGCCACACACCGACCCGCGCGCCGTATTCGTAGATCGACTCCATCGACCGGTGGCGATCCGGATAGGCGGCGACGCCGATGATCTCGGAGAGGAATTGCTCGGAGCCCGCATCGCCGTGCAGGACGCTGTTCTCGCCGCCCTCCTCGTAGTTGAGGACGAACTGGACAGCGATGCGGGCGCCGTTCGGCCAGCGGGCATGCGGGACATCGCGGCCGTAGCCGCGCAGATCGCGGGGGTAGTGGGGGTCGAGGGACAAGGGCATCGGAACGGCAGGCGGGATCCGGCTCGATGATAACTGTCCCTTGGAAGCCTTCAGCTGCGGTGTTCAGTGGTGATCGCCTTTGCGCTGTTGGCGCACGGCAAGGAGCAGTGACGGTCGATGCTTCCTCGATCTCGAAGAGCACAAGTGCCGAAGCGCTGTATCGGACTGAGACTCTCAGGCACGCCCTCGGCCGCTTCTCGCATTTCGGGTTCCGCCCGCACCGACGGGAGAGCGGCTGTTTTCAGGATCGGACGTCTGATGCGTTGCGATTGCGAGGCCATGTCGCTCGCGGTAGACACCAAGCCCGATCTCCATCGTCGCGCTGCGAAAAGCCAATACACTTTGCGTCATCGGAGCCGGCTTCGGACGATGCTCGGCCGCCCATCAACCCCAACGGCAGACCTTCATCATCGGCAAGCTCACGACCCATGTCCTCGATACGGCCAACGGTTGTCCTGCGGCCGGTATCGCCGTCACGCTGCAACGCCTCGGCGCTGCCGACGAAGCGCTGCTCTCGATCCGGCTCGACGCCGACGGCCGCGCGTCGGCACCGCTGCTCGACGGCGACAGCATGAAGCCCGGGCGTTATCGGCTCGTCTTCGCGACCGCCGACTACTTCCGCACGAAAGGGGCCGTGCTGACCGACCCACCCTTCCTCGACCAAGTGCCGATCGAGTTCGCGATCGCCGATGCCGACGCCAACTACCACGTGCCGCTGCTGGTCTCGCCGTGGGCCTACTCCACCTATCGGGGCAGCTGATTGGAGGCCTATCTGCTCGAGTGGGCCAACCTGCTGCTGCGCTGGACCCACGTCATCACGGCGATCGCGTGGATCGGCACCTCGTTCCACTTCGTGCTCACCGACGACCGGCTCTACCGGCCGACGGATCCGGAATCGCTGGCCAAGGGCGTCGACGGCGAGACCTGGGCGGTGCACGGCGGCGGCTTCTATCACTTCAACAAGTACCGGGTCGCACCGAAGCTGCTGCCGGACCACCTGCACTGGTCGTACTGGGAGGCATACTCGACCTGGCTGTCGGGCTTCGCGCTGCTGACGGTCCTGTACTTCGTCAACGCGTCGAGCTTCCTCGTCGACCCGCGCGTGTTCGACTGGTCGCCGGCCGCCGCGATCGGCGGTGCCATCGCCTATCTCTTGATCGGCTGGGTGGTCTACGACGGCATCTGCCGCCTCGTCGGTCGCGACGCGGAAGGCCATGTCGGCGGCGACCTCAAGGTGGGCGTGCTGGTGTTCCTCTACGTCTGCGTCGCGACCTGGATCGCGTGTCATCTGTTCGTCGGTCGCGCGGCTTTCCTTCTGACCGGCGCGATGCTGGCGACGCTGATGAGCGCCAACGTCGCGATGGTGATCATCCCGGGACAGCGCAAGGTCGTCGCCGCGTTGCGAGCCGGCCGGACCCCCGATCCCAACCATGGCAGGCGCGGCAAGCAGCGCAGCGTGCACAACACCTATGTGACGCTGCCGGTGATCGTGGCAATGCTGTCGAACCACTACGGCGCGATCACGCAGGGCTCGTGGAACTGGCTTTCGCTGATTCTGCTGATGGCCGCCGGCGCGGTGATCCGGCTCTTCTTCGTGATCCGTCACAAGGGCAAGTCGCGATGGGAGCTGGTGCCGCTGGCGCTGCTGCTGATCGCGGCGACGGCCTGGCGGAGTGCACCGGTGCCGGTGGTCGCGACCACGGCCGCCGTGCCGTTCGCGCGGGTGCAGCAGATCGTGCAGGCCCGCTGCGTTGCCTGCCACAACGCGGCCTACGCCAACCAGAACGTGAGGCTCGACAGCCCCGAGGCCATCGTCCAGCACGCGCGCGACATCGAGCAGCAGGCCGTGATCCTGAAGATCATGCCGATGAACAACGCGACCGGAATCAGCGACGAGGAAAGAGCGGCGCTCGGACGCTGGGTGGCAGACGGCGCCAGGGTCCCGTGAGCGTTGAGTCCACGAGGGCTGCGCTGATCGGGTCGAAGAGGCCGATCCTCGTTTCCGTGGGTACGCGACCGGAGATCATTAAGATGGCACCGCTGTTCGCCGAGCTGCGGCGCCGAGCGATGCCGATCGCCTGGGTCCATACGGGGCAGCATCGCGAGATGTCCGATTCGCTTTATCGGCTGTTCGACATCGTCCCCGATCACACGGTGACGCTGTTGCGGACCCGAAGCGGGCTGGCCCACCTCAATGCCGAACTGCTCGACGGCCTGTCGATGCTCTACGAAGCGGTTCGGCCGCAGGCCGTGCTGGTCCATGGCGACACGACCAGCACGCTCGCTTCGGCACAGGCCGCGTTCTACAACGGCGTACCAATCGGACACATCGAAGCAGGATTGCGAACCGGCAATGCCCGCGAGCCCTTTCCTGAGGAGAAGAACCGCGAGCTCACAGCGCGACTGGCGCGCTGGCACTTTGCCCCGACCCCCGGTGCCGCCGCCAACCTCGTGCGCGAGGGCCTCGAAAAGCGCGACATCCATCTCGTCGGCAACACGGGGATCGATGCAGCGCTGACGGCGCGCACGAAGCTGGATGCGTTGCTCGGCCTCGGACATCGGGTCCTGCCCGAGCGCATCGAAGCGTTGCGGCACGGCGGTGATCACTTTCGCGTGATACTGGTCACGGCCCATAGGCGCGAGAACTGGGACGGTGGCATCGCCCGGACGGCGCAGGCGATGGTGCGCCTGCTGATCGAACACGAGGACCTGACGGTCGTGTGGCCGGTGCACGGCAACCCCGCGATCAGCGAGACGGTCCATCGCGTGTTCCGCGACATGCCCACACTTTTGCAGACCCGCCTGTGTCTGACGTCGCCCCTCGACTACCCGACGCTGCTGTGGTGCCTGGGTCGCAGCACGCTGGTCATGACGGACTCGGGCGGCATCCAGGAAGAAGGCGCCGCGCTGTCGGTGCCGGTACTGGTTTTGCGCAACGCCACCGAACGTCCCGAGCTGATCGCCGTGGGGGGCGGCATCCTCGTCGGCACTGACGAAGACCGCATCGTCGCGGTGGTATCTCGCCTGCTGGGCGACGGCCCGGCGTTGGCCCGCATGCGTGATGCGATCAACCCGTTCGGCGATGGGCGCACGTCCGCGCGGATCGCCGACGTCCTGCAACGTGACCTGGGACTGTGAGAGGAGCGGGACGACGGGCGCCCCGAATCAATCAGGATCGCCGCTCGCGCGGTACGATTTCAAGACATTCTGCGACGATCTCCACTGCCGACCCGAGGCGGCTCCGGATCGAGCCAAACCCCTCGCACAAACCGCAGCAGCGTCAGCCCACTGCATTCGGTACTCATGAGGAATTTTCATATGGCACGTCCATGGCTCGGCGCGCTCTGCGCGATCAGTGTCGTCATCGCGACTTCGTCGCACGCCGCCATCCGCATCGACGCGGACCTCGACCGGCACACCGAACCCACCGCAGGCACGAAGATCGTCCCGCCCGACCAGCATCGCTCGCTGGTGGTGTTCCTGGCGGAGCGCGCCATCGTGGTCGACGACGGTGATGCCCGAACCGTCTACGACTTCGCGAATCGCCGGCAGGTGCAGATCGACCTGAAGGCGAAGACGCGCGTCGACTATTCGCTGTACGCGACGCCGGCGGCGCGGACGTTTGAATGGCAGAACCGATCCGGCATCCGCCGGGCGCTCGCCGCTGCGAATATTCCGCCTCAGGAAGGCATGAGCTTGATCGATGACGAACACGCCTTGTCGATCCAGGACCAGCGATCGAGTCCCCTGCAGATATCGACCGATGCCACGTACCGGACTTTCAGCGACGGCAACCGCACGCTGTTCCGCGAGACGCTGCACACGACACCGTTGCCACCTGCCGAGGCACGCCGCTTCGCGCAATTCGTGTGCAACATGGCTGCTGGTCATCCGCAGATCATCGAATACCTCGGCGCCGCCAACGCGGTCCCCGACGAATGGACGATGACGACCTATGTGCCCGGCATCACGACGGTGACCCTGCACGTCCGTTCCGTCCGCACGGTCGACGACGTCCCGATGGACGTCACCGCCTACGGTCCACGACAGACACCCGACGGTGGCGATGCCATCGACCGCGTCCTCGATCGCGGGATAAACCTGCCTGCGGCAGACCTGGACGCCGAACGGCGCCTCAACACGGAGGCGACCGCGAAAGCCTTCGCGGACGGACGGACCTTCGACGGCTTCCTGTCCTCCTTCGAGCGGGCGCTGATGACCGGCGAGACGCCGCCGTTCACCGACCCGCAGCGCGCCGCTTTCGGTGCGCACGACGCGACGACCAGGACCCGGATCGCGCTCGGTGCACGCGACAAGACAACCTACGCAGCTGCGATCGAAAGCTTCGTGCAGCTGCGCACGGCCACGACCACCAACGCCCATGTCCTCGCGATCTGGGAAGCCAACGACCGGCGCCAGCTCGGCGACCTGCAGGGCGGACAGAAGCTGTTCATCGAGGTGCTGGCGCAGCATCCCGCGATCGCCGGGGTCTACAAGGATCTCGGCGACACGCTGCTCGGCTCGTACGACATGCAGCGCGCGTGGCGTGCCTTCGATGCCGGCCGTCGCATCGGGCCGGCCTTCGCGAACTTCCGTGCCGTCGACCAACTCGAGCAGCAGATCGCGACCAAGCACCCGGAATATTTCTGAGCGACTAGGCGGATCGCGAACGCAATGCAGCGATCGCCGCTGCCGATCGCGCTTCCAGCAGCGGGACAAGTTGCGCCGCCACCGCGATCGCGATGTGGGCCGGTTCCTTGCCGTCGATGCCGATCACGCCGATCGGACAGGTGATGCGCTCGAGCATCGATTCGTCGATGCCGCGCTCGCGCAGCAACTGCGTGAAGCGACGTCGCTTCGTCATCGAGCCGATCAGCCCGAGGAAGGCGAAGTCGCCGCGTCGCAGGATGGCTTCGACGATCCGCAGGTCGAGATCGTGGCGATGCGTGAGCACCAGATACCAGGTATCGGGCAGCGCGTGGTCGACCTCGGCTTCCACCGGCTCGACGCACATGCGCTCGATGTTCGGCGCGGACGCCTCGAGCGGGAATTCGGACTTTCGCTCGTCGATCCACTGCACTCGCACATCGAGCGTGCCGAGCAGATGGACGACCGCACGCCCCACGTGCCCGGCACCGTAGACCTGCAGCAGCGGCACCAGGACTTCGGCGTTCCACGCCGCCAGCGAGGCCACGTCGAGCATCCGGTAGCGCAACGTGACCGCGCCGCCGCAGCATTGCCCGAGCGAAGCACCGAGAGAGAAGGTCTCGTCGTCGGGTCGTCGTGTTTCATCGGCGAGCATCGCTCGGGCCTTCTCGATGGCCCGCCATTCGAGGTTGCCGCCCCCGATGGTCCCGGCCAGTCCCGCAGTCCAGACCAGCATCCGCGTGCCGGCCTCGCGCGGCACCGAGCCCCGCGTGCCGACGACTTCGAGCACGACCGTCGCTTCGTCGCGCGAGAGGCGTTCAGTCGCCAGCGTACGCAGGTTCATCGCGAAGCACTCCGCAGGCCATCGATCGCATCCAGCACGGCCTCCGGCGTCGCCGGCGCGCGCAGTTGCGGATCGACGCGATCCTCGCCGCAGGCTGCGACCGCATCGCGGATCGCGAGGAAGACCGAGAACGCGAGCAGCAGCGGCGGCTCGCCGACGGCCTTGCTGCGATGGATGGTGTCGAAGGCGTTGGGCGCGTCGTACAAAGCCACGTTGAACACATCGGGACAGTCGTTGGCGGTCGGGATCTTGTAGGTACTGGGCGCGTGTGTCGCGAGCAGGCCATCACGGTTCCACACCAGCTCCTCGCTGGTCAGCCAGCCGACGCCCTGCACGAAGCCACCCTCGATCTGGCCGATATCGATGGCCGGGTTCAGCGATCGACCGACGTCGTGCAGCAGGTCGGCACGCAGCACGCGATGCTCGCCGGTGAGGCGGTCGACGATCACCTCGCTGACCGCCGCGCCGTACGCGAAGTAGAAGAAGGGCTTGCCCTTCATCGTGTCGCGATTCCAGTGCAGGCCGGGTGTCGCGTAGTAGCCGTCGCTCCACAGCTGCACGCGCTCCGCATACGACTTCGCGACCACCTCCTCGAAGCTGCGGTCGATGCCCGCACCGATCACGCGGCCGTCGACGAAGCGCACCCCACCGGCATCGACCTGCTCCGTGCGGACCAGCATCGCGACGATGCGAGCGCGGATCTTCGACGCGGCATCCTCGGCCGCCTTGCCGTTGAGATCGGACCCGGTCGACGCGGCGGTGGCCGACGTGTTCGCGACCTTGTGCGTGTCGGTCGCCGTCACGCGGATGCATTCGAGGTCGATGCCGAAGACGTCGGCCACGACCTGCGCGACCTTGGTGTGCAGACCCTGCCCCATTTCGGTCCCGCCATGGTTCACGAGCACCGAGCCGTCGGTGTAGACGTGCACCAGTGCACCCGCCTGGTTGTAGTGCGCGACGTTGAACGAGATGCCGAACTTGACCGGCGTCAGCGCGATGCCGCGCTTGAGGACGAGGCTCGTCGCGTTGAACGCGGCGATCTCCTCGCGACGATTCGCGTAGGCGCTGTCGGCCGCGAGCCGGTCGACCAGCTTGCCGATGACGTTGTCCTCGACCTTCTGCGCGTACGGGGTGACGTCGCGCTCGCCGATGCCATAGAAGTTCGCCCGCCGCACGGCCAGCGGATCACGGCCGAGACGGCGGGCGATCGAGTCGAGGATGACCTCCACAGCGATCGCGCCTTGTGGCCCACCGAAGCCGCGGAAGGCCGTGTTGCTCTGCGTGTCGGTACGCGCCGAGTAGCCGTGCATCACGACCTCGGGCAGCCAGTACGCGTTGTCGAAGTGGCACAGCGCGCGCGTCATCACCGGCGCGGACAGATCGGCGCAATGACCCGCGTTCGAGATCATGTCGATCTCGGCCGCGACGATGCGGCCGTCGTCGTCGAAGCCGACTTCGTAGGCGTAGTCGAAGCCGTGGCGGCGACCGGTGATCAGGAAGTCGTCGTCGCGATCGAGGCGGGCCTTCACCGGCCGACCCGTGATGCGCGCGCCCACCGCGGCAATGCAGGCGAAGGGTGCCGACTGCGACTCCTTGCCGCCGAAGCCGCCACCCATGCGGCGGCACTCGACCTGCACGTCGTGCGCCGCGACGCCGAGGGCATGCGCGACCGCGCGCTGCATCTCGGTCGGATGCTGCGTCGAACACAGCACGCGCATGCCGCCGCGCTCCAGCGGGATCGCGTACGAGATCTGCCCTTCGAGATAGAACTGCTCCTGGCCGCCGATCGACAGCCTGCCGTCGAGCCGATGCGGCGCGGCGTCGAGTGCGCGGCGCGTCGAACCCGCCGAGCTCTCGCGAACCAAGTGCATCGGCGGCACGACGTAGCGCTGCAGCGCGTGCGCTTCGAGCGCGGTGAGGATGGGAGGCGCCTCTTCGACCTGCACGAACTCCCGGACCCGTGCCGCGACACGCCGCGCGGTGTCGCGATCGTCGGCCAGGATCGCGAACAGCGGCTGGCCGCGATAGCCGATCACGTCGTCGCCGAAGATCGGCTCATCGTCGAGGATCGCGCCGCAGTCGTTGACGCCGGGGATGTCCGCGGCCGTCAGCACGGCCACGACGCCTGGCTGCCTTCGCAACGCTTCGACATCGATCGCGATGAGACGACCGCTCGCGACCGGCGCGAGTCCGAGCGCCACGTGCAGCGTGTGGCTCCACTCCGGCAGATCATCGATGTAGGCGGCCTCGCCGCTCACGTGCAGCAAGGCCGACTCGTGCGGGACCGCGGCGCCCATGCCACTAGTGGATGACGCACCGTCGAGCGCGACGTCGACCAGGAAGGAGTCGACTTCGCGATTCATCGCTTCAGGCAGCGACGCGGGTCGGCCAGACGACCGTGCGACCCGTCGCGAGCGGATCGTCGATCCGCGTCTCGAGCCACAGGCGGCGCAGCAGGTTACCCGCGACCTTCGTGCGATAAATCGCCGAAGCGCGCAGGTCGTCCAGCGGCGTGAAGTCCTCGCGCAGCGCTTCGATCGCACGCGTCAACGTGGCTTCGTTCCACGTCTCGCCGATCACCACAGCCTCGGCGCGCGACGCGCGCCTGCAGATCGCCGCCATGCCGCCGAACGCGAAGCGCGCGTACGCGACGTGGCCATCGACCACCTGCACCGCGAAGCCCGCGCAGACCGCCGAGATGTCGCAGTCGTAACGCTTGCCGAGCTTGTAGCCGCGGATCGCGATGCCGGCTGCAGGTCGCGGCACCTCGATGGCCTCGATGAACTCGCCGGTCGCGAGTCGGTTCTTCATGTAGTCGAGATAGAAGTCGCTCAGCGCGACACGTCGTTGCGCCCCGCCCGACCGCAGCACCAGCACCGCATCGAGCGCCAGCAGCGTCGGCGCGCTGTCGCCGATCGGCGAACCGTTCGCGACGCTGCCGCCCATCGTGCCGACCAGGCGCAACGGCAACGATGCGAAACGCAACTGCATCTCGTGGAGCGCAGGCGCGATGCCGACCAGCGCCGTCCACGCCGCTTCGAGCGACGCGCCCGCACCGATGGTCAGCGTGTCCCCGTCCCAGCCGATCACCTTCATCGTAGACACCGCGTCGACGCGGATCATTTTCGGCAGCGGACGGAACTGCTTGGTGACCCACAGCCCCACATCGGTCGCTCCGGCGACGAGGCGCGCATCGGGATGCGTGGCATACAACGCGGCGAGATCGACTATCGAACACGGTGCGGCGACCCACGCGGTCCCGATGAGCGCATCGATCGCGTTCACGGCGGCTTCTGGTGCGCGGTAGTCGAGCGGCGTGTCGGATGCGAGTCGATCGAGCAGACCGGCCAGCGCCTTGCGATCGATAGGCGCCGCCGGCAGGTCGAACATAGCCTCGCCGGCATCAAGGATCGGCCGGTAGCCGGTACAGCGACACAGGTTGCCGGACAGGACGTCGGCCAGCGCCTGCCGGTTCGGTCGCGCATCGCGAGCCAGTCCGTTGTCGTAGCAGGCCGCGAGCGACATCGTGAAGCCGGGCGTGCAGAAGCCGCACTGCGAGCCGTGACAACTCACCATCGCCTGCTGCGCCGGATGCGCGCCTGCCGTGCCGAGTCGCTTCAGGTCTTCGACGGTGATCAGGGCCTTGCCGTCGAGCGCCGAGACGAACTGCATGCAGGCGTTCAGCGGACGCAGCGAGACCCCATCGGGAGCGTGGACGTCGCGCTCGGCGACGATCACCATGCAGGCGCCGCAGTCGCCCTCGTTGCAGCCTTCCTTCGTGCCGACGCAGCGGGCGTGCTCGCGCAGCCAGTAGAGGACGCTGAGCGTGGTCGGCGCGTCGGCGACGTCGACGATCGCGCCGCGATGGACGAAGCGGATAGGCCGGCTGTTGCGGTCGGGGTCTGGCATGTTCAGGGGGGGTCGAGCGCCTCTGCCGGGGCTCGATGGATCGCGCAAAAGTCAGTGTAGCGCGACTATTTCCAGCTATGGCGGTCCGCTTCGCTTGACGATCCATCCCCCCACCCGATCGATCAGCGCCTGCGACACGTGCCCCGGCACGACGTATTCGTCCGCCGACATCGGACCCGCGCCTTCGATCAACAGATGATTCAGCGTGGGGAACTCGACCAGCGTCGTGTCCGGGCGCTTGCCGAGGCGCGTCGCCCACAGGGCCTTCTCCTGGATCGGCACCTGGAAGTCGCGCCCTCCGAAGGTCAGCAGCGCCGGCAGCTTCGGATCGGCGAGCAGTGCCGCCGCGGGGTCGTAGCGGCCGAGGTCGAGCCAAGCGGACGCCGGCATGTCGAGCAGCAGGCTCGCATCCGCGCCGGCGACCGCCCCCTTCTCGATCAGGGTCCGGACGTGCTCGCGCCTGACCTTCATGTCGTCGACCGTCGCCTGGGTCGCGCGCGGCACGGGCAGGCCGGCTGCGAACTCGTACTGGGTCACGATCAGGTCGGCCAGCGGGGTCAGGTTGCCGGCCAGCATCACGACCCCCGCGACCTTCACGCCCTTGCGACCCGCACTCGCGGCGATGCGGGGTGCGAGCCACGCGCCTTCGCTGTGACCGATGATGAACACCCGACCGATGTCGGGTCGGGCACTCACCAGCACCAGGGCGGCCACCGCGTCGTCGACGATCTCGTCATCGATGGTCCAGTTCTTCAGTTCCGCGAGGAAGCGCTGGCGCTGCGCGTTCGTACGCTTGTCGTAGCGCAGGCTCGCGATGCCCTGCGCCGCCAGGCCACGGGCGACGTCGGCGAGGGGCTTGTTGGGCCCGATCGTCTCGTCGCGATCGTTCGGCCCAGAGCCCTGGATGAAGACGACCACCGGCGGCTTCGGCTTGCTGGTCGGCATCAGGAAGGTGCCCGGCAACGGCCAGCCCGTGGCACCCGTCGTGACACTTTCCTCGCGCACGGTGGCCGGCAACGCAACGGGCGGGAGCTTCGGCGGCAGGTAGAAGTAGCCGACCAGTTGTACGTCGGCATTCCAGACCAGGCGCAGGACCTTGTCGCCCTTGTCGTACTGGCAGGAATATTCGACGACGGTCAGGTCGCTGCGGATGCTGGCGGTCGGCTCGTCGCAACGGACCAGCTTGCCGCGCTGCTGCGCGAAGTCCGCTTCGCTCTCGACGAAGCGATCGTGCGTCAGCACCGCCTTGATGTCTTGGCCGAAGCGGGCCTCGACGGCCGCGAGATCGCCGGCGCGGAACCCTTCGATCACGTCGGCACCGGCCTTGCGGACGGGATCGGGGATCGGTGTCTGGGCGAAGGCCGGAGCGGCCATCGCAAGCCCGACCAGCATGAAGCGCATCGCGCGTCGTCCAAACGTCATCGCAGTTCTCCGATCCATGGGCCGTCGTCAATGATCGTGATTCACCGCCGCGAACCCGGCGTTGTTCAGCACCGCGATCACATCCGCTACATGCTCGTGCCCCCGCGTCTGCATCACGAAGTCCACCTCGACGCTCTGCACCGGCAGCGTCGTGAACGCGCGCTGGTGATGCACTTCCTCGATGTTCGCGCCGGCGTCCGCAATCAGCGCAGTCGCGCGGGCCAGCGCGCCCGGCAGGTCGCGCAGGTCGACGCGGATACGGGCGAGGCGCCCAGCTCGCACCATGCCGCGCTCGACGATGCCGGCCAGCATCAGCGGGTCGATGTTGCCGCCGCACAGCACCAGACCGATCCGTCGGCCTTCGAAGCGATGGTCGCCGATGTCCTTCGCGCGCAACAGCGCCGCAAGCCCGGCCGCACCCGCGCCCTCGACGACGGTCTTCTCGATCTCGAGCAGCATCACGATCGCGTGCTCGATGTCGAGCTCGGAGACCAGCACGATGTCGTCGACCAGCGCCTGCACCAGCGGCAACGTGATCGCGCCCGGCGACTTGACCGCGATGCCTTCGGCAATCGTGTTGGTGCCGCTGACGAGCTCTTCGTTCTTCACCGCCGCGTACATCGCCGGGAAACGCTCGGCCTGCACGCCGATGATCATCATCGACGGCTTGATCGCCTTGGCCGCGATCGCGATGCCGCTGATCAGTCCGCCACCGCCGATCGCAACCACCAGCGTGTCGAGCGACGGCTCGGCTTCCATCATCTCGAGGCCGCAGGTCCCCTGCCCTGCGATGATGTCCTCGTCGTCGTAGGGATGGACGATAAACAGGTTACGCCCGGCTGCGAGCGTGACCATGTGGGCCTTCGCGTCGTCGAAGGTTTCGCCGTGCAGTACCACCTCGGCGCCGAAACGGCGGGTGTTGGCGACCTTCACCGCCGGCGCGAAGCGCGGCATCACGATCACGGACGGGATGCGCATCCGCGACGCGTGGTACGCGACGCCCTGCGCATGGTTGCCGGCAGAGACCGCAATCACCCCGCGGGATCGTTCCTCAGGCGTCAGCGCCTTCAGGCGGTTGAGGGCACCGCGCTCCTTGAACGACGCGGTGAACTGGAGGTTTTCGAACTTCAGCCAGATCTCGGCGCCGATGATCTCGGACAGCGTGCGCGAATGCACGAACGGTGTGTTGAGCACCTGGCCGGCGATGTTGTCGCGGGCGGCGCGGATACGGGCGAGATCGATCACGGAATGGGGGCTTGCAAAGAACAGGAGGTCGACCTACAGCAGGCCGGGCCGTGACGGGAAGACGGACCCACAATTGTAGGGGATGCTCGCGCAGAGCCGACCAAGAGCCACGCTGTAACAACTTTTCGGCCGATTTCATAAATTGCCATGTCCGCCCCCGCGCATCTCCCACCATGAAGCCGCTCGCCGTCACCTCGTTCACGGCCACGACCTCGGTCGGACGCGGCATCGGCTCGCTGGTAGCGACGCGTTACGCAGGACGCTCCGGCCTCGCGCCCAACGACTACACCGAGGCCCGCACCGGTGTCGCCCTGCCCACCTGGATCGGCCGGGTATCCGGCATCGAGGATGCGCCGCTGCCGGACCGCTGGCGCGAACTCGACTGCCGCAACCATCGGCTCGCGTGGCTCGCCCTGCAGGAGGATGGCTTCATTGAGGCCGTGGACGCCGCGAACGCGCGCTATGGACCGTCTCGTATCGCGGTGCTGATCGGCACCAGCACGTCGACCATCGAGGCCAGCGAGGAGGCCTATCGTTTCTTCGCGCAGATCGGCACGCCGCCCGTCACGTTCGAGCAGCGCGCGTCGCATCACCTGCACGCCACTACCGCGTTCGTGCGTGACGCGCTCGGTGCAGCCGGCCCATGCAGCACCATCTCCACCGCGTGCTCGTCGAGCGCCAAGGTGTTCGCGCAGGCCGCGCGGATGATCGCCATCGGCGTCGTTGACGCGGCCGTGGTCGGCGGCGTCGACAGTCTCGCGGCCGGACCGCTATTCGGCTTCCACGCCCTGGGCCTTGTGTCGCAAAACCCTTGCCGCCCCTTCGACGCGCGCCGCGACGGCATCAGCATCGGCGAGGGCGCGGGCTTTGCGCTGCTCGAACGTTCCGATGCCGAGGACGATCCACTGCTGATCGGGTACGGCGAGTCGTCCGATGCACATCACATGTCGTCGCCGCATCCCGAAGGCCTGGGCGCGCGTCTCGCGATCGAGGCCGCGTTGACGCGTGCGCGCGTCGGCCCGGAGGCCGTCGACTACATCAACCTGCACGGCACGGCGACGCTGATGAACGACGCGGTCGAGGCGGCCATCATCCAGGCCATCTTTCCGGCGACGCTGCATGCCAGCTCCACCAAGGGATGGACCGGTCACACGCTCGGCGCGGCCGGCATCGTCGAGGCCGTCATCACGCTGATTGCGATGCGCGACGGCGTGGCGCCGGGCATGCGCGTCGATGCGTCGGCGCAGGTCTCGCCCGATGCCGCCTGCGGACCGCAGATCCGCTTCGACGACGAGACACGGCCGATCGGCGTCGCGCTCAGCAATGCGTTCGCGTTCGGCGGTAACAACTGCGTGCTGGCCTTCGCGCGCGACGCCGAAGCGCTGCGCGCGGCGCGACGGTCGTGAAACCGCTACGCGTCACCGTCTCGGGGATCGGTGCCTGGGCCGCGGGCTTCGAGACCTGGCCCGCGATGCGTTCGGCCTTGCTCGGCCGGCCGCGCGCATCGGCTGCATCGGAGACCCGCCGACCGACCCCGTTGCTGCTGCCCGCCGCCGAAAGACGGCGCGTCCCCGACGGCGTCGCGGTCGCCCTCGAAGTGGCGAGGGAGGCGCTCGCGATGGCGGCCGAACGCAAGTATTTCGACTTGCGGTCGATGGCGTCGGTGTTCGCGTCGGCCCACGGCGACCTCGCCATCGTCGACTACCTTTGCGCCACACTCGCCAGCGACCCGACGCAGCTGTCACCGACACGCTTCCATCACTCGGTGCACAACGCGGCCGCCGGCTACTGGAGCATCGCGACGCCGAGCTTCGGACCGTCGACGGCCCTCGCCGCGGGCGATGCGAGCTTCGCGCTCGGACTGCTCGAGGCGGTGACGCAGGTGATCGCGGAGGCCCGGCCGGTGCTGCTGGTCGTCTTCGACACGCCCGCGGTCGGTCTGCTCGCGCGCGCCGCGCCAAACACCGCGTTGTTCGGCTCGGCCCTGCTGCTCTCGCCCTTCGAGTCCGGAGAGTTGCTGCCCGGCCTGTCGCTGTCCCTCGATGCGCGCGTATCGAGCGATCCGTCGCCGGCCAACGAGGCCTTCCGCGGACTCGCGGCGTCCAGTCCGGCAGCCCTCGCGGTCGCGCTGCTCGAACGCCTGGCACGAGCGGTCGAGACCACGGTCGACTTCGCGATGGACGCGGCCTCGACGATCGCCGTGCACGTCACGCCGACCCGCGTGCGAACGCCCGCCGACCTCCACGAAACGATCGAGTAAGCTCGAGCGGTTCGCTTCACAACCCACCGTTCCAAGAGCTTCCGATGCCCGACCCATCCCCCACGATCTCGAAGCACGATGTCCTGATTGCCGGGGGAGGTCTCGCGGGTCTGACGCTCGCGCTGCAACTCAGAGATGCGATGCCCGGGCTCGACGTCCGCGTCGTCGAGCGCCGCGCCACGCCCGCACCCGCGGCGACCCACAAGATCGGCGAGTCCAGCGTCGAGATCGGCGCGCACTACTTCGCCGATACCCTCGGCCTGCGCGAGCACCTCGATGCAAAGCACCTGCGCAAGTTCGGCTTCCGCTTCTTCTTCTCCGAAGGCCAGCGTGACCTGCAAGACGTCACAGAACTCGGCGCGAGTCGCTACCTGTCGACGCCTTCGTGGCAGATCGATCGCGGCGTCTTCGAGAACTTTCTCGGCGAGGAAGCCGTGCGGCGCGGCACGCGCTACGACGTCGGGTCCGTCGTCAAGCGCATCGACCTGCAAGCCGACGGCCATCGCGTCGAGGTCGAGAAGGACGGCGTGCGCGAGACCATCGTCGCCGACTGGCTGATCGACGCATCGGGTCGTGCCGGCCTGCTGAAGCGCAAGCTCGACCTCGCTGAAGACAACGGTCACGACGCCAACGCGGTGTGGTTCCGATTGTCGGAACGCCTCGAGATCGACACCTGGGTCGACGACCCGGCATGGCGCGCCCGCTGCTCGCCGTCCGCGCGCTGGCTGTCGACCAACCACCTGTGCGGCGCCGGCTACTGGCTGTGGCTGATCCCGCTCGGGTCGGGCGCGCATTCGGTCGGCATCGTGGCCGACGCGGCGACCCATCCGCTGAAAAGCATGGACGCCTTCGAGAAGGCGATGGCGTGGATCGCGACGCATCAGCCATCGGTCCACGAAGCGATCCGGCGCGTGCTCGATGCGAAACCCGACGCGCTGATGGACTTCGCCTACTACAAGGACTTCTCGTACGGCTGCAAGCAGACCTTCTCGGCCGACCGCTGGGCGCTGACCGGCGAGGCCGGCTGGTTCCTCGATCCTTTCTATTCGCCGGGCTCCGACTTCATCGCGATCGGCAACACGCTGATCACCGACCTGATCCGCGCCGAGCGCGCCGGCGAGGCGATCCGCACGCAGTCGTTCTTCTACGGCGAGCTGTTCCGCTCTTTCTACGAGAGCACGCTGACGCTCTACCAGGGCCAGTACGCGCTGTTCGGCAACGAGCGCGTGATGCCGGTCAAGGTGCTGTGGGACTACACCTACTACTGGGGCGTGTTGTGCCAACTGTTCTTCCAGAAGCGCCTGACCGATCGGGCCGCCATCACGGCCCTTGCCGAGCCGCTGCGACGTGCGAGCCGCCTCAACGCGTCGGTCCAGAAGACGCTCAACGCCTGGGGCACCGCGACCGATCCGGCGCACAGACGATCGGGCGTGATGCTCGACCAGGCGAGCCTGCCGTGGTTCGCGGAACTGAACCGCGGTCTGCGCGACGTACTCGACGACGATGCCTTTCGGCAACGCATCCTGACCAACGTCGCACAGCTCGAGTCGCTGGCCAGCGAGATCGAGGCGATGGCCGCGGCCGATACCGCGAGCGCTACGACCTCGGACGCGCAGAGCACGTCGTCGCTGCTATTCGGGATGGCCGCCTAGACCTTCCGTCCTTCCCGCGGACGCGGGAACCTAGCGTCGTGGCATGTCCAGCTGCGGTTGCACGGCGTTGACCAGTCCTTCCGGATCCCCTTGACCCCTCCCCTCCTCGATATCACCGGCCTCGAGAAGCGCCTGCCGAACGGCCGGGTGCTGTACTCGAATATCGACCTGCTGATCGCCCCCGGCGAGTTCGTTGCCGTGATGGGCGAGTCGGGCATCGGCAAGTCCACGCTGCTCAACATCGTCGCGGGACTCGACGGTATCGATCGCGGCCACGTGCGCTTCGAAGACCGTGAGCTCGCATCGATGAGCGACGACGCGACGACGCTGCTGCGGCGCGACCGTATGGGCTTCGTGTTCCAGGCCTTCCACGTCCTGCCGCATCTCGACATCGAACAGAACGTCGGATTACCGCTGCTGCTGCAAGGCTTGTCGCGTGCCCGCATCGAGGCGCGCGCGACGGCGATGCTCACGGCCGTCGGCCTGGCCGGTCGTGGCCGCGACTTCCCCGCCGTGCTGTCGGGCGGCGAACTGCAGCGCGTCGCGATCGCGCGCGCGCTGATCCACGGACCGGCCCTGCTGCTGCTCGACGAGCCGACCGGCAACCTTGACCCCGACACCGCGGCGCGCGTGCTCGAGGTGATCGACGAACAGCGTCGCGCGAGCGGTGCGGCGACCCTGCTCGTGACCCACTCCGAGGTCGCGGCCGCGCGTGCCGACCGGGTGCTCACGTTGCGCGCGACGGGTCTCGCGGCGCGCACATGACGCTGCTCGCGTGGCTGGCGTGGGGCGAGTGGCGAGCACAACCCGTGCGCAACGCGCTCTCGGTCGCGGCCATCGCGATCGGCGTCGCGCTCGGCTATGCGGTGCATCTGGTCAATACCGTGGCCCTCGACAACTTCACCGGCGGCCTCAATCGCCTGCGGGGCGCCGCGGACCTGCAGGTCGTCGCCACTGGCGGTCAGGGCTTCGACGAAGCGATCTACGCGAAGCTGGCAGGTGCAAAGGCATCGTCTTCGATCGCGGTCGCGAGCCCGGTGGTCGAGCGCGACGTGACGCTGGTCGACGATCCGACGATCACGCTGCGCGTCAGCGGCATCGACATCCTGCGAGCAGCGCAGGTCACGCCGATGCTGATCGGTCGTCCCGACGCGGGCACCATCGAAGCCGCGTCGACGACCGCCTGGTTCGATCCGGATGCGGTCTTCGTCGCCCCAGCGTTGCTCGATGCGCTGAAGAAGCGCGTCGGCGACCCGTTGCTCGTGCAGGTCGATGGCCGCACGGTCGCCCTGCGCGTCGCCGGTCGACTCGCGACCACGGAGCCGGACGCGAACGCGCCATCGCCCGCGAGTCCGCTGCGTGCGAGACGCCTGTTCATGGCTTCGATGGACATCGCGGGCGCCCAGTGGCGACTGGGTCGGCTCGGCCGCCTGTCGCGCATCGACCTGCGCCTCGTCGAAGGCAGTGACGCCGCACACGCCAGGGTTGCGATCACGGCTCTGCTGCCCGCCGGTACCCAGCTCACCAGCGCCGACGACGATCGCGAACGCGCCGGCGACCTGTCGCGGGCCTATCGCGTCAACCTCGACATGCTCGCGCTGATGGCGTTGTTCACGGGCGCCTTCTTGGTCTATTCCACGCAGTCGCTGGCCGTCGCGCGACGTCGCGCCCAGCTCGCGCTGCTGCGCGTGATCGGCGTCCGGCGCGTGCGCGTGATCGCACAGGTCCTGGCCGAAGGAACCTTGCAGGGACTCGTCGGCGGCGTGCTCGGCCTCGCGCTCGGAATCGCTTTCGCAGCCGGCGCGTTGCGCTATTTCGGCGGCGATCTCGGTGGCGGCTACTTCGCCAGGACCGGCTTCGACCTGCATCGCATCGTGGTCGCGGCTCCCGATGCGGCCGCGCTGTTCTTCGTGTTGGGGCTCGCGGCCGCGCTGATCGGCAGCTACTTCCCGGCGCGGGCCGCCGCGCGCGCGGCACCGGCCGCGGCGTTGAAGTCCGCGGGCAGCGACGTGGGCTCGCAGCGCCCTTCGCCTTGGGGGGCCGCCGCACTGCTCGGCGCCGGCGTCGCGTGTGCGCTGCTGCCCGCGGTCGCCGGCCTGCCGATCCTCGGCTACGTGTCGATGGCCCTGCTGCTGTTCGGCGGCATCGCCGCGATGCCGTGGCTCGCGCGCCTGCTGCTCGCGCCGCTGGCGACGAGCCGGCGTCCGCGACCCGTCGCCATCGACCTCGCGCTGCGACGCCTGTGGGCGGCACCGTCGGCCGCCTCCGTCGCGCTGTGCGGCATCGTCGCGTCGGCTAGCCTGATGGTCGCGATGACCGTGATGATCGGCAGCTTCCGGCACTCGGTCGATGCGTGGCTGGGACAGTTGCTCGCGGCCGACCTGTACCTGCGCACCGGCAGCGTCGCGGACGGCGGCCTGATGCCCGACGACGTCGATCGACTACGCGCCGTGCAGGGCGTGGCTCGCATCGAGATGCAGAAGGTGATCCCGCTCGATCTCGAGCCCGCGCGCCCTCCGGTGAACCTGATCGTGCGCGACCTCGATCGCGACCATCCCGAGCACCGCCTGCCGCTGATCGCCAGCGCATCGAAGCCGATCGCCGAAGGCGCCATTCGCGTTTGGATCTCGGAGGCGATGGTCGATCTGTACGGCGCCTCGCTCGGCGATGCGATCGAACTGCCGATCGGCGCGGTCGGCAAGCCGCGTTACGTGGTGGCGGGCGTGTGGCGCGACTACGCGCGACAGTTCGGCAGCGTGGTGATGCGACGCGACGACTACACGCGCGTGACCGGCGACACGGTCTTCACCGATGCGGGCATCGACCTCGTGAAGGGAGCCTCGACACCAGCCGTGATCGACGATCTGCGCAAGGCGCTGCCCGAGGTCTTGCGAAAGCGCGCCGAGTTCGCCGAGCCCGGCACGATCCGCGCGATCTCGCTCGCGATCTTTGACCGCAGCTTCGTCGTCACCTACCTGCTGCAGGCCGTCGCGATCGCGATCGGCCTGGCCGGCGTAGCCGCGACCTTCTCGGCGCAGACCCTGGCACGCTCGAAGGAGTTCGGGATGCTCAGGCACATCGGCGTGTTGAAACGCCAGATCGTGGCCGAGCTCGCGGCCGAGGGCGCGTTGCTCGGCGTGGTCGGTGCATTGGCCGGCGGCGCGCTCGGCCTCGCGATGAGCCAGGTGCTGATCCACGTCGTGAATCCGCAGTCGTTCCACTGGACGATGGATACCGATGTGCCGTGGCCGACCCTGGCCGCGGTGGGGATCGCGCTGGTTGTCGCGGCTTCCGGGACGGCGGTCTTCTCGGGGCGCCGCGCGCTGGCGCACGACGCGGTGATGGCGGTTCGGGAGGACTGGTGAACCGCGTCCTGTCGATGCTGGTCCTGCTGATCGCCTCGACGATGGCGATCGCGGCGCGACCGGTCTATCCGGATGCGCCGACGGACCAGCGGTTCACCTTCCCCCGCGACCACGGTGCCCACCCCGACTTCCGCACCGAATGGTGGTACGTCACCGGCTGGCTGAAGACAGCCGATGGCGAGGACCTCGGCTTCCAGGTCACGTTCTTCCGCTCGCGGCTCGATGTCGACGACGCCAACCCGAGTCGCTTCGCGCCGCGTCAACTGCTGTTCGCACATGCCGCGCTCGCAGACCCCAAGGTCGGTCATCTCGAGCATGACCAGCGCATCGCACGCGCGGGCTTCGGAATCGCGGAAGCGTCCGAAGCCGACGCCAGCGTCGTGCTCGATGGCTGGCGCTTCGAGCGCGTCGCCGACCCGAAGCGCGACTCGCCAGGCGACTCGCCCGAGGCCGCCACGTTGCACTTCAAGACCCACGTCGACGGGGCTCGCTTCACCCTGGATCTCGACATCGCCGCCATCGGACCCATGCTGGCCGAAGGCGCCGACGCATCACGCCCCGGCTATTCGCAGAAGGGGCCGGTGCCTCGCGATGCGAGCCGCTACTACAGCGTGCCGCAACTGAAGGTCTCGGGGACGGTGGCACGCATCGACGCCGCGGGTCGCCACGACGTGAAGGTCACCGGCACCGCGTGGCTCGATCGCGAATGGTCCAGCGCGTACCTCGATCCGCAGGCCAGTGGCTGGGACTGGATCGGCCTGAACTTCGACGACGGCAGCGCGCTGATGGCGTTCCGCATGCGCGACAAAAACGGCGCGAAGCTGTGGGCCGGCGGCGCCCGTCGCTTCGTCGATGGGCGGATCGAGCGCTACGCGCCCGGCGACCTCGATTTCACGACGCTGCGATCATGGACCTCGCCACGCAGCAAGGCGACGTGGCCGGTCCGGCAGGCGATCACCATCAGCGGTACCGCCGTCACGCCGCTGAAGATCGTGGTCGACCCGCTGATGGATGACCAGGAACTCGACAGTCGCGCGTCGACCGGCACGATCTACTGGGAAGGCGCGGTGCGTGTGAAGGATCCCGCCGGTCTCCCGATCGGCAAGGGCTACCTCGAACTCACCGGCTACTTCAGCCCGATCCGCTTTTGAATGCGCGGCTGACTCCGGGTCGCATCGCCCTGGTGATCGCGTTGCTGGGCCTGGTCCTGCTCTTCGTCGGCCTGGCCGTCTGGCAGGTAGAACGACGCACCTGGAAGCACGCGCTGATCGAGCGGGTCGACCAGCGTGTCCACGCGGAACCGGTAGCCGCGCCGCCGCGCGCACGCTGGTCGCTCGTCACCCGCGACGACGACGAGTATCGCCACGTGCGCGTCGCCGGCACGGTCCTGCCGGGTCGCGAGACCTTCGTGCAGGCCGTGACGATCTTTGGCAGCGGCTACTGGCTGGTCGTGCCGCTGCGTCAGGACGACGGCGCGGTGGTGCTTGTCAATCGCGGGTTCGTATCGAGCGACGATCGCACGCGGCTCGCCGGCCGCGGCGATCGCATCGACGTGACCGGTCTGCTGCGCGTCACCGAGCCGGGCGGGCGCTTCCTGCGACACAACGATCCGGTGCGGGACCGCTGGTACTCGCGGGACGTGCAGGCCATCGCCACCGCGCGCGGGCTGCAGGACGTGGCGCCCTACTTCGTCGACGCCGACGCGGATCCGGCGAACGCTGCGGACGGCAGCGAAGGCGCCGTGGCGCGCGGCGTGCCGGTCGGCGGACAGACCGTGATCGCGTTCCCCGACAACCACCTGCTGTACGCGATCATCTGGAGTCTTCTGGCCTTGCTGGTCGGATGGGCATCGATCCGGGTGGTTCGCGGCGACAGCACGTCGGCCTGATTGCGTGGTGTCGGGCCTCGGTGCCGGGTCACCCGCTTTCGAGGACGACATGCGTCGCATGCGCGGTGTCCTGATGCTCCGTCACGGTGAAGCCCAGCGCGGGGAGGTCGATGCCGGTCAACAGTGACTCGCCCCGGCCGAGGACGACCGGAGAAACCGCGAGGTGCATCGAGCCGACGAAACCGGCCTGGAGGTATTGCCTCACCGTCGCGACGCCGCCTCCGATCTTGTCATCCCGGTCGCCCGCCGCCTGCCTCGCGAGCGCGAACGCTTCGTGGATCCCGCCGGTGACGAAATGGAACGTCGTTCCCCCTTCCATCACGAGAGGGTCACGGGCGTGGTTCGTCAGGACGAAGGTGGGCGGGTGGTTCGGGGGCTCGTCGCCCCACCATCCCTTCCAGGAATCATCGGGCCACGGGCCGCGCACGGGGCCGTACATGTTGCGGCCCAGGATGAACGCGCCGAAGCCGTCCATGGCTCGCGCCGCGAACGCGTTGTCGATCTGTTAGTACCCGCCAGCCGGCCCGGTCATCGCGCGGAACGTCCGCGCCGGAAAGAACCACTGGAAGAGCGCCGGACCACGCCGACCGAGCGGGGCATTCAGGCTCTGCTCGATCCCGGCGCCGAAGCCGTCCAGCGACATGCTGAATCCCGCAACACGCACTTTTCCCATCGCTCCCTCGCTCCTTCGCGGTCGGTTCGCGAACGACCCGCGAGGATCGCATGTCGCCGGATGCAGGACTGGCCCATCCATCGTCCGGCGAAGCGGACCACGAGGGCTTTCGCGGGAGGCGGTTCCCGAACGTCGAAGACCCCGTGCGCCACCCACTTAAAAAAACGCCGCGATGTTCAGGACATCGCGGCGCTTTCGCAGCGACGGTCGATCAGCTCGGCAGCAGGACCTTGTCGACGACGTGGATCACGCCGTTCAATTGCTTGACGTTGGCGATCGTGACCATGGCGACGCCGCCCTTCTCGTCGGTGACGCTGATGCCCGAGCCGCTCTTCATCGCGGTCAGCGTGCCACCCGAGACCGTCTTCAGCGTGGCCTTGCCGCCACCCGCGGCGATGGCCTTCATCAGCGCGGCCGCATCCATGTCACCGGCGACGACGTGATAGGTCAGGATCTTGGTCAGCGTCGCCTTGTTCTCCGGCTTCAGCAGGTTGTCGACCGTACCGGCAGGCAACGCGGCGAAGGCCGCGTTGGTCGGCGCGAAGACCGTGAACGGACCCTTGCCCTTGAGCGTGTCGACGAGGCCCGCGGCCTTGACCGCGGTAACCAGCGTGGTGTGGTCCGCCGAGTTGACTGCGTTGTCGATGATGTCCTTCGTCGGATACATCGTGGCGCCACCGACCATCACCTGAGCGAAGGCGGGCGCCGCGGCACTGCTGATCATAGCGACGAGTATGAGTCCTGCGAGCTTGGAAATCTTCATGAATATTCCTCGGTTCGTTCTGTCGAAGAAGCCGCTGGACCACGCTGGGTGATCCGCGTCATCTCACCGACGACCTGAGTGTCGAAGGCAGGTCTTGTACGGTCGATATACCGGACTGGATTCGCGAAAAGTCGATCAGAAGCGCGCGACCAGCGACACGCGGGCCGTCCGTGGCTCGACCGGATGGAAGTGGATGTCGTTGACGCCCGCCGCGGGTTCGCCCGGCAGGCGCGACGTGTAGTAGTAATCGATGTCGCTCGCCTTGCGGTCGAACAGGTTGAAGACGTCCAGCGAGATCTTGAGGTTCTTGCTGAGGTTGTAGCCGACGCGCACAGACGCCAGCGTCGTCGACTGCGATCGAACGGTGTTGTCCTCGATCAACGGTCGCGGCCCGAAGTAGCGCAACTGGAAGTGGCCGAACCAGGGGCCGCGATCGATCACGCTGACACCGAACGACGCGACCTTCTCGATCGAACCGGGTATGTAGTTGCCGATCGGATCGTCCTGCGTGTAGTGCGAACGCGACAGCGCCAGGTCGAGATCGAACAGCAGCCATGGCGTCGCGATGTAGTGGTTGTTGAACTCGATGCCCTGACGTCGACTCGCGCGGCTGATCTGCGTGTCGCCGGCATCGCCCGAGAACACCAGCTCCGACGCGAGCGCGAGGCGCCACAGCGCCAGCGAGCTCTGTAAACCCGGCACGATCTCGGTCCGTGCACCCACCTCTTCGCCGCGGGTCTTGACCAGCGGCACCGCGCGCTCGATCGAACTGCCATCCGCCGGCGAGACCGTGCTGGTCACGCCGCGCGCGTCGTTGCTGTGGAAGCCCTGGCCATAGTTCGCGAAGAACTCGGTCCTGGCCCACGGTCCGAAGATCAACGACAGCTTCGGCGACGTGATGTGGTCGCTGACCTTGCCGGAGTTGGCGTCGAGATTGCTCGCGACGTCGAAGTGATACGCGTCGTAGCGGCCGCCGGCGATGCTGCGGAACCAGTCGGTCCACTTGATCTTGTTCTCGAAGTACAGACCGGCGCTCGCTTCCTTGACCCGATCCACCCGCGTCGTATCGAGGCGCTGGCGCGTCACGTCGTGATACAGCGCGATCGGATCGAGCTTGTCGTAACGGGTCTGCAGTCCGATCGTGTTCTCCATGTCGACGGCACCGAGCCGGTTGAAGAAAGACTGGCTGATCGCGAAGCCGTACATCTTGCGAGTCTCGGACTGCTCGAACTGATCGCCGTTGATCGGATCGTCGAGGGCATAGGTGAAGTCGTTGTAGAGGTTCAGGCGCGAAGCCACCGCGTAGGCGTTGGCCTTGAACAGGCCGAAGTCATTGGACTTGCCGCCGTCGAGCGACAGGCTGTAGCGCGACGTCTTGCCGCCGTCGGTGGGGTCGATGGAGCCGAAGCGATCGATCAATCCGCTGTCGACGGCACGCAGCGGAATCTGGTCGGTGCTGGTCCACTTCGCGTCGTAGCCCATCGCGGTGATCGAGAAGCCGTTGCCGGGCTGTCCCTGCGAATAACGCAGCACGCCGCTGGTCCGCCGCGAATGCTCGGGGTTGTTCCAGGGACCGTTGTTGTAGCCCGCGTCGACGGCGTACAGCAGGGTGCCGGAGCCGAAGGCATTCGAATTCGAAATCAGCCCGCGCACATAGCCATGTTCGCCGCCCGTGACGGACGCGATGCCGCGGTCGAGCGCGTTGACCAGGCTCAGGTGCGCCGCGCCGGCCGAGGCGAAGTCGCCTTCGTCGGCGTAGTAGGTACCCTTCCTGTAGTCGATCCGCGAGACCAGTTCGGGGATCAGGAAGTTGAGGTCGGTGTAGCCCTGCCCGTGCGCGTGCGTGCGCATGTTGATCGGCATGCCATCGACGAAGGTCGCGAAATCAGTGCCGTGGTCGAGGTTGAAGCCGCGCAGGTAATACTGATTTGCCTTGCCGTCGCCGCTGTGCTGCGAAACGATCAGGCCCGGCACGAACTCCAGGATCTCGCCCGGCCGAAGCGTGGGACGGTTCTCGATCAGCTTCGCGTTGACCGATCCCTGGCTCGCGGCGTCCGACGTGCCGACGCCGTTGTTGTAGTTGCCGGTGACCTCGACGGTGGGCAGCGCCTGGACATCGTCTGCGCGGGCGGGACACATCGCCGCGCCGATCAAGGCGACGACGAGCACGGCATGTGTGGCGAGTCCGCGTTCGATCGTGGCGTGTTCGTGGTCGGACATGTCGAGGTCGGGGATGGGTACTTCAAAAGAGGAATACGGCGCTCGCACCTAGATACGCGCGACTGGCAAGGATTGGATTCGGAATTTATACAAGTTTATGATGTTTTTTTCTTGTTTCTTACGCGTGATGGAGGATTGGGCTGTCGTCCTTCGTCGTAACTTGCCGATTCCTTTGGGCAGCGCGACATCGTTGGAAATAGTTATGACGTTCTCATTTTTCTTCTTACTTACTGTCGAGCTGTGTCGCCACGGCGCAAGCGATGCCGCACATCGGACCGGCCGCAGCCGTCACTGCAGCCGCGAATCGAGTGCTCGCAGAGCCTGTCCGGCTTCGGGACGCACCGGCTGTGCCGCGGCCAACTCGCCGAGCAGCCCGCGTGCGGTGATCGGGTCGCCGTGCGCGAGGTCCGAAGCCATCCGCAACAAAGGATCGTAGGCGGATCGAAAGTCGGGGCTTGTGGCGAGGATCGCCAGCAGCGGCTCTCGCACCTGGGCCAGCATGTCGCGCACGTCCGTGGTGGGCTGGACATGACGGCCCAGCTCGATGAAGCGGTCTCGCGCCGCCCAGTACGCGGCCAGACGAACCGTCGTGCCGCCGGGCGCATCGACGACCAGTTCGGACGGCACGATCGATACCTCGCTCAACAGTTCCATCAATCGCTCCGGCGGCGTGGACGTGGGTGCGTACGTGACCAGCGGCGCGCGATAGGCCACGACTGGATGATCGTCCGTGTTGGCAGCAGCGCTGCCCGCAAAGCGTCGCAGCGCTTCCGGCCCGGCCACGAAACCGCCCAGCAACGCGAACTCGTCCGCAATGCCGGAGTGCATCGGACCGTCGGCCTGTTGCAGGCGATCGCGTAGCCGAACCCAGTCGAAGCGTGCACCATCGCGGGCGCCGACCAACCCGACGACCGGAGTGCCGAGGCTGTTGCTGGCCAGCATCGCCCAGCCGCCCGGATAAGCCGTCATGAACGACTGCACGATGCTACGCAACGTGTCGAGGTCGAGCTGATGCAGGGGCAGCCACTGGCAGAACAGGCCGCCGGCCGCGAGGCGCTCGCGGACGGCGCGGAAATGTTCGACCGTATACAGCGCTCCGGAGCCACCGCGGGCTGGATGGAAGTTGTCCGCGACGATGACGTCGTATCGGCCGGACGTGGTCCGCACGAAACGACGGGCATCTGCCGACAGCACGTGCAGCCGCGGGTTTGGCACGCCGTCGTCGAAAGCCTGGGTGAACTGGCGCGACGATGCGATCACCTCGGGCAGGAGCTCGACCGCGTCGACCTCGAGCAACGGATCCTCGGCTGCCGACGAGGCGGTGATGCCGGTACCCAGACCGAGGAACAGCGCATGGCGCGGCGCCGGATGCAGCAGCACGGGCAGCCAAGCCTGTCGACCGTCCACCAGCCGCGTCGCACTGCTGCCCTCCTGCTGGCGATCGTCGATGCGCAATCGCAACACGCCGTCGGCGTCCTCGACGACGCTCACGGCCGCCGTCACCCCTTCGAGGTAGCTCACGAGATGTCCGCCTTCCGGGATCTCGATGAAGGCGAGGCGCGGCGCCCAGACCGCGATCAGCAGCGCCAGACTCGCCGGGACCCAGACGACCGGACGCGACCACATGCGGCGCGTCGTCAGCGCGAGATAGCCCGCAACCACGACGAGCAGCGACAGCTTGGGCCCGATCGCGGGCGCCAGCAGCACGCCGAACAGCAGGGGTGCGGCTGCAGCTCCGACGATGTTGATGCCGAGCGCACGGCCGAAGCCGATGCCGACCGCGCTGGCGCGGGCGCAGAGATGGCTGAACAACGCGCCCATCACCAGGGTCGGCGCCGCGAAGGCGAGCACGGCGAGTGCCGCCTCGGCACCGAGGGCGACCGGCATGCCCCTACCGAGCGTGTCCAGCACCGCGGTCTTGATGTCTTCGCCGAACCACAGGCTGCCGGTCCCGAGGAGGCAGGCTGCCGCCAGCGCGCAGAGCAGCCGGTCAGTGACCCTTGCGTCCTCCATCCGCCCCGCAACACCCTGCCGCGCGAACCAGCGCTGGTAGGCGGCCGCGCCACCCGCACTGCCCAGAAGATAGACGGCGAGCAGCAGCGCAAAGGTATAGACCGTGTCCTCGGACACCTGGCTCAGCACCCGGACCACGAGCACCTCGTAGCCGATGCCGATCAGGCCCGTGAGCGCGAGCCGCGTCCGTACGCCGCTTGCGCCGGGCCGCGGCATCGGTCGCTGCGCCGGTAAAACTTCCATCGTCGAGAGCGTGGTCGACGCGATTGCCGCGCACAACACGTTGAGCGAGATGCAGATCGCCGCCGTGCGAGTCAGACCGATCGTGGGCACGAGCCAGAATGCGGACGCCAGTACGCCGAGCACCGCACCGAAGGTGTTGGCCGCGTAGTGCGCGGCGATCGAGCGGCCCTCGACCCGCATCCGGGCCGTGATGCGCTCCATCGCCGGCAAGGTCGCGCCCATCGCGGCCGTGGCCGGCAGCAGTACGAAGAAGGTCCCGACGAACGCAACGGTCCACTGCCAGAGCGGCGACGGCTGCACGCCGACGAGGCCGAGCATCCGGTCGCTCCACGAAGCCATCGCGCCGATCAGCACCAGACCCCAGGCCGCGATCAGTGCTTCACAGGCCACGTACCAGCGCACCGGATGTGCGCTGCGTTCAATGTGCGGCCCGGTCGTCCACGCGCCGATCGCGAGGCCGCCGAAGAACGCGGCCACGACCGCCAGTACCGCTGCGGACTCGTGGCCGAGCCACAACGCGCTCTGCTGGGTCCAGACGATCTGATAACCGAGCCCCGCGAAACCCGACGCCATCATCAGCAGCATCGGCAGCGGCAGGCGGACGACCCGCGCGCCGCGGCCGATCACGATCTCAGGCATCGAGCTTGATCGTGTAGCCCCACGATTCGAGGCGTGCGGGGATGGCGTTGAACGACAGCGTGACGCGACGAACTCCCGCGTTGGGCGGCACCGCGTGCATCAGGTAGCTGGGAAACAGGACCAGGTCGCCGGGCTGTGGCTGCGGACTGATCCATCGGTCCGAATTGAACTCGCCGCCCGTCACGCCGGCGTGGTCGTTCTTGAAGATGAAGTCGGTGCCCCCCGGCGACTTCATGAACACCGTGCACGACGACTCGTGGGTCGGCGTCAGATAGATCACGCCCGACACGAAGCTGTTGGCATGGTTGTGCATCGCCTGGCGACCGCCGTGGTCGAGCACGTTGACCCACAGTTCCTTGATCGACCAGTCGAGTCGCTCACCGAACAGCAGCTTGCCGAAGTCGATCAGCTTCGGCCCGATCAGGTCGCAGGCCTCGATCAGCAGCGGATCGTCCTGCGGTCGCAGCGTCTGCGTGTGCGACAGGTGGGCGGACGCGTTGTTGCTCTCGACGGCGAGCGCCGTGAACGACTCGATCAGGCGCTGCACCAGCGGTCTCGGCACCGTCGCCTGCGCCCGCAGGAAGGGCGTGGGGAACAGGCCGATGACCTCGTCCACCTCAACCGGCGATCGCGACGATGCGCATCAGGGACCACGACGCGGCGAGCGATCCGATGGCATACAGCAGAACGGTGCGCAGCCTCGCCACCCGCGGCCAGCGCGACGCCAGTCGCCAGATCACCCACGCGACGGCGACGGTCATCAGTTGACCGATCTCCACGCCGACGTTGAAGGTCAGCAAGGCGACCGGCAGGTGGTGCGCAGGCAGGCCGATGTCTTTCAGCGCGCCGGCGAAACCGAGGCCGTGCACGAGGCCGAACAGGAACGCCACGACAGCGGGCCAGCGGCGCGCGAAGGTCTGGCGCTGCTTCAGCGCCTCCGCCGCGACGAGCACGATCGACAGCGCGATGCACGCCTCGACGGGCGGCGATCGCAGCGTCAGCCAGCCTAGCGAAGCACTCGCGAGCGTGAGGCTGTGCGCGAGCGTGAACGCCGTGATGGTCCAGAACAACCTGCGCCGGAAGCCGACCAGGAACAGCAGGCCGATCACGAAGAGAAGGTGGTCGATGCCGCTCAGGATGTGCTCGATGCCGAGCACGAGGTAGGTCGAGGCGATCTCGCCCATGCCGCGCTGGTCGTCGGCCGAGCCGTATAGGCGGACGGACGGATGTCCCGCACTGACGGTGTAGACCCGTGACTGGCCATCGAGCCAGATCACCTTGACCACGGCTGCCGAGTAACGCCGACCAATACCTTCGATCGACAACTCGCCGCTGAGGCCGGCCTCTCCGCAGCGCAAGGTGTTCTCCTGCGCCAGGCAGCCTTCGGGCCAGACCGGCGTCATGTCCTCGTTGCCCGCACGGCGCTCGCTCGCGGTCCAACTCCAGAAGAACTGCCCCTTCGCCGTCTCGCGGACCTCCATCTCCGCAATCGTCAGTTCGTGCGCACCAGCCGCCGTCACGAACAACGACAGCACGACCAGCAGCACCGCGCGCAGACCGAGCCTCATCGCTGGTCTGCTGCGGGATCCGCTGCAACGTGAACGGTGTACTTCTTCGTCAGCGCTGTGACGGCTGCGGAACGTTGCTCGGCGGCCGTCGCGTCGGCCCAGTCGAGCTGCACGACGTTGCGGATCACGGTGAAGTCGGCAGCCTTCGGTGCTGTGATGACATCGAGGCGGATCGCACGCCATCCCTCGCGCGTCTCCATCGCGACCCACTCGCCGATCGGGCGCGTGGCCAGCGCCTTCGCGAAACCGCTGCCGAAGCTCTGGTCAAGGTTGGCATCGGGTCGCGCCTTGAACACGCGCAGCCCCGCCTTCGCATCGCCCGGTGTGCCGCCGTTGAGCGCGCTCACAAAGGAACGCACGGCCGACTCGGACGTGTCGCCTGCAAGGGTGGCTTCCTGGAAGTCGTAACGGGCCGGTTCGTCGTAGCGGTCGCGATGGCTGGCGAAGTACCTCCGCAGCGTCACGTCGTCGGCCGGCGGCAGCGCCACGTTGGCATCGACCAGGCTCAGCGCCTTGAAGATGACGCGGTCACGAATCGCCTTGTCGCCGCGGTCGACCTGCATCGCGAGGCCCTCGCGATACAGCACCTCGTTGTTGAGCCAGACCCCGCGCAAGGCCGTCATCTCCTCAGCGTTCGGCGCCCGTCCGCGTGCGGCGACGAAGACCTGCCGCGCCTCGTCGTCAGCGGCCGCGTCGATCACGATCGTGCGCGGGTCCTCGGCACGAGCGACCAGCGCGTGATCGATGCCGAACAGCAGGGCACCGAGGATCACGAAATGCAGCAATGGCTCGCGCGTCCAGGCAGGCCGATTGCGAAGCCGACGGGACAGCGTGGGTACCTCCAGCGGGGAAGTCATCGAAGTTGCGGACATGGGATTCCGGCTCGGCCGGTTGTTATGCGTGGATGGATACATCGGTGCCGCACGTCCCGATCAGGGATGCCGCGACCCGCGATGCTAAGTCAACAAGAAGACAATTCGAAGACGATGCGAGGTCGTCGCGCAACGACGAAGAGCGCCGTGCGAAATCCGCACGGCGCCCTCTTCCCGCATTCAGTCCCGACGCGCTTACTGGATTCCGGCGACAGCGGTCGAACCCGATACTTCGACGAAGATCGGGTTGCTGTAGAACCAAAGGTCGGACCAGGCGGCGATGTCGTAGGCCACGTACTTCACGCCGTTGACGGTCGGCAGGTGGTTCGGACAGCCGTTGATCGGCGCGGACCCCGCCGGATACGCGAGGCCGTTTCCGGGAACGTTGCCACCGGTCGCCGCACACACGATCTTCAACGAACCCGGTGTCGCCGGACGCGACGGGGTCGCCGAGGCATCGGTCACCGTGGTCGTCGCGTTGGTGTAAACGTCCGACAAAGGGTTGCCGTTGGCATCCGTCTCGAACGGCACGGCCGGCGGCATGTTGGTGCCCCGTATGCGCACGTATTGCGAGGCCGACACGGCGGGGATCCGATAGGTCATCGCGAGGAAGCGCGTGCCGTCCGCGCCCGAGGTCACCGGTGTCCACGGCGTGGTGCCGATGCCGCTGAAGGTCCGGATCACCGCGGCGGATGCGTTCCGCGCCGCGACCGGGACGGTCGCCTCGAGCTGCGCCTTGGTCTTGCCGGCAAGAACGTCCGCGAGCCACGTGTTCGGCCACTGGCCGGCGTAGTCGCTGTTTCCCGGCGTCTTGTAGCCGGTGACCATGCCCTGGATCAGGTCGACGTGATGCAGCTCGGGCGCGTTCATCGCTTGCTGCAGCCCGATCTGCGCCAGCGACGGATTCATGAACGAATAAGGCGAGAAATTGGTACCCGCCGGGTCACGAACGACGACAGCGACCACGATCTCGGCGCCCGGTCGAACCACCAGCTTCTCGCCCATCGTGGCGCAGCCCGACTGGTCTATGTCCGTGTTGTTGGTCGCGGCCGCAACGGCAATAGCCTGGACCGCTGCATCGGTACGGCGGGCCGGACCGGCGTACGACGTGCACGCGATGAACGCGAGCCGATCGATCAGCTGGCCGCTCGCCGCCCAGTTATTGCCCGTACGCAGGCCGTCGACGATCGTCTGCGGGCGCAGCTTGTCGGTGCCGTTGCGGACCATCGTGTAGTTGCGCTGGTATTCGCCCGGCTGGAAGTCCTGGGTCGAGCGGGCGTCGTCACCACCGAAGATGCCGCGGTTGTGCGAATCGGAACTCGCGAAGAACCAGTAGTTGCGGCCCTCGCCGAGGAGCGCGTCCCACACGCCACCGATGTACGAGCCGTAGATGCCGGTGCCGCCGTAGGTCGTGCCGCCGACCGAGTCGACCAGCACGCCGCCGATGCTGTTGCGGCCCGGGAAGTATTCGCCCCGCTCGCTGGCCGCACCGTGACCCGGCTGCGTCTCGAAGCCGAACGCGATCCGCGGTGCGGCGTTGTTGAAGTCGCGCAGGTGTTCGATGTTGTAGCCGTTGCTGCCGTTCGGGTTGAAGGGGCCTGCACGCTCGAGGTGAGCCGGGACCCAGTAGCTCGCGTTCGGGTGGAAGGCCTGCATCCACTTGACCGCCTCGACCGAGATCAGATGGCCGACGTTGCCCGAACCGTTGCCGCTCGGCTGGATCAGCTTCTTGGCCGTGTCGTTGAAGCCGAGCGCGGCGCTGAACGAAGCGGGGCTGGCGGGATTCGAGCAGTCCCAGTTGTTGCCGACGGTCGAGCCGGTGATGTTGCCGCGGCTGCGGTCGGTCAGCGTCCGGTCGAAGCAGTAGGTGTGCTGCGCCAGCGCGTCGGCGTTGCCGACCGGCGTGTAGCGCTGGCCGGTGATGGGCTTGGGCGTGTTCGGCAGCACCGTGGTGTCGAGCGACGCGGGCATCTGGCCCGTGATGATGGACATCGACAGGTGCTCGTGCCCTGGCGGGTTCTGCTCGATGCCCTGGAACAGCGGCAGGCCCTTCAGCGTCGCGAGATATTCGAGGGCGGGATATTCGTACTCCTGGATCGACTGCCAGCGCCACATGTAGCCGACGCCCGAACTCGTGTCGCCCTTGACGTTGGCCACGCCGATGCTCTGGGCCCAGGTGGTGCTCGGACTGGTGCCCGCGACGAACGGATACAGCGGCGTGTCGAGCGAGGAGTCCTCGGTGAGCGTGCAGTTGCGCGTGCCGCCGCTGTTGCCGTGGCCCGCCTGCACGAACCAGTCCAGACCCCACGGCGTGTCGACCCGGTCGGTCGACTTCTTGACGAGCTTCTGCAGCGAGAGCGAACCGTCGGAACAGGTCGTGTGGTTGTGAAAATCGCCGGCGACGTACTTCCCGGCAACCTTCGCTGCCTGCGTGGGGGACGGTACGCCGACCAGCGCCATCGAGCCGAGTGCCGCGATCGTCGCGAGCGCGATCTGACTTTTCCTGAATCCGATTTCCATCGAGAGGGTTCCCTGTGTCATGCGTTGTGAGATGTGCGTGGCTGGCGGTGCGCCTCGAAGGCATCGAGGACCGCAGCAACACCTAATGCTACGAACGGGTAGTGACGGGAGCGTGACGAATATGTGACGCGGGAGCGCCTCGGAAGGCGCGTTCGCGCCCACGCAACGGTCACGAGGAAGGGACACGGACCGTCACGACACTGTCGTCGATCGCCTTCTACACTTCGCCCCTTTTGGCACCGGCGCAATGCGTCGGCCCGTGCCGATCCGCTCAACCGTCCACTGGAGAATCATGATGAAGTTGCTTTCCGCCGCCGCCCTGGCCCTTCTGGCCATCGCACCGACCGTCGCGTCCGCCACGGCCTTTTCGGTGAACTTCGAAAAGAACTGGGACTACGGCACCGAGGTACAGAACTACTACAACGGCGGCACGGCCAGCGACGGCACGACGGGCCCGAACACGGGCGTGTCGTTCGTCAATGTGTCCGGCCTGTCGAACGACCCGTCCTTCACGTACTACAGCGGCGCGCCGTCTGCACTGGGCACCGCCTATGCCTTCACGTTCCAGCCGAGCGACCGGGCCTTCCTCAACGTGACATCGGGCGTGAGCAACAAGCTCGCCTTCTTTTACTCGAGCCCGACCGCCATCGCCGGTGCCATCCAGGCCTATTCGGGCCTCAATGGCACGGGCACCCTGCTGGGCAGCATCGACCTCGCGGCCAATGTGTTCGACGGCCTGGGCATCGCGGATGTGTGGTCGCTCGCGACCCTGGGCTTCGGCGGCATCGCCCGCTCGTTCGACTTCACCGCGAGCGCGAACGTCGTCGGCTTCGACAACATTGCCACGGTGCCGGAACCGAGCACGATGCTGGCGCTGCTGCTCGGCGGCACCGCGCTGGCAGCGACCCGCGGTCGCAAGAAGCGCGGTTGACACTGCTTCATCGTCCCCGCGCACGCGGGGACACTGCGACGTTGTTCCGTGTTCGCTCACGTTTCAGGACGCGGGATTCCCGCGCTCGCGGCACCGACATCAAGCCCCTTCCGTCGCCACGACGTTCCCGATGCGGGCGACCATGACCTGTGCGTAGAGAAAGGCTTCCGACCGCGCCTGCTCCTCGCTGAGCAACACGTTGCGGCTGCGCAAGGCATGCGTGCCGTCGATGGTCCACTTCCAGCGGAACTGTCGCGGCGCGACCTCGATCAGTTCGATGCGGACTTCGTGTCCGCGATAGCGGTGCGTTTCGATCATGGGGTCCTCGCGATCCTGCCGACGCGTTCGTGCGCGGTGCGTCAATCGTCGGCAGAGTGCCTCGTCCGGTTGACAGGCGGAAGTCACGTGACCCCGCGTGACTTCGACGGCATGCGCAAAGTGGCGATCGACGCGCGTGGCAAAATCGCGCGTTCGCCAAAGCGACCGCTTGTCACCGTGACGGCGACCTGCCCGCCGCACCGGCCTCTTCGAGGCTCTCACCTCTCTCATGACCGACACCCCCCAACGATCGTCACTCGCGGTATTGCGCCGCCTCGTACCTTTCCTGTCGCCTTACCGCGCGCGTCTGGCGCTGGCCTTCGTGTTCCTGGTGATCGCCGCGGCGTCGACGCTGGTCGTGCCGCTCGCGTTCCGGCAACTGATCGACCACGGGTTCTCGGCGACGGCGACGGCGCCCCTGTCCGTGGATCCGGCATCGGCATCGCTCGCACAGGCCAGCAACGCCCTCAATCGAGCGGCGACCGCGCACGTCAACCTCTATTTCCTCGGTCTCTTCGCGGTCGCGGTCGTGCTCGCGGCCTCGACCGCAGCGCGCTTCTACATGGTGAGCTGGCTCGGCGAGCGCGTGGTCGCCGACCTGCGCACCGCGGTCTACACGCGGATGCTCGACCAGTCGCCGGAGTTCTTCGAGACGACCCGCAGCGGCGAGGTTCTTTCGCGCCTTACCACCGACACGACGCTGATCCAGACCGTCGTCGGGACCAGCATGTCGATGGGCTTGCGCAACGTGTTCCTGTTCGCCGGCGGCATGGGAATGCTGGCGTTCACGAGCCTGAAACTGTTCGCGATCACGTTCGGCCTGCTCGCGCTCGTGATCATCCCGATCGTCGTGATGGGCCGGCGCGTGCGCAAGCTGTCGAAGGCGAGCCAGGACCGCATCGCCGACTCGTCGGCGCTCGCAGGCGAGATCCTCAACGCGATGCCGACGGTGCAGGCGTTCACGCAGGAGCCGGCTGAAGCCCGCCGCTTCCACGACAGCGTCGAGGCCAGCTTCGCCACGGCGATCCGCCGCACCACCACGCGCGCCTGGCTCACGACGCTGGTCATCACGCTGGTATTCGGCGCGATCGTCTTCGTGCTGTGGCTCGGCGCCAACGCGGTGATGGCCGGCACGATGTCTCCCGGACTGCTCGCGGCATTCGTCCTGTATTCGGTGATCACCGCGGGCGCGATCGGCAGCCTCACCGAGACCTGGGGCGACGTGCTGCGCGCGGCCGGTGCGACCGAGCGCCTGATGGAACTGCTCGATGCACGCTCGTACATCGCAGCGCCGGTGAACGCGGCACCGTTTCAGGCTCTGCCAGGCGGCATCGCCGTCCATTTCGAGCATGTCCAGTTCCACTATCCGTCGCGTCCCGACACGGCCTCGCTGGCCGACTTCACGCTCGACATTGCGGCCGGCGAGAACGTCGCGCTGGTCGGACCGTCCGGTGCCGGCAAGTCGACCGTGTTGCAGTTGCTGATGCGCTTCTACGCGCCGCAAGCGGGACGCATCACGCTGGGCGACCGTACGATCGACACGCTGTCGCTGGACGACCTGCGCAGCTCGCTCGGCATCGTGCCGCAGGACACGGTGATCTTCTCGGCCGACGCGCGCGCGAACATCCGCTACGGCCGTCCCGACGCGACGGACGCCGAGATCGTCATGGCCGCGAAGGCCGCGCAGGCGCACGACTTCATCGAGCGCATGCCGGAAGGCTATTCGACCTTCCTCGGCGAACGCGGCGTGCGCCTCTCGGGCGGTCAGCGCCAGCGCATCGCGATCGCGCGCGCGATCCTGCGCAACCCGCCGGTTCTGCTGCTCGACGAGGCCACCAGCGCGCTCGATGCCGAGAGCGAGGCAGCCGTGCAACGCGCGCTCGAAGCCGCGATGGAAGGCAGGACGACGATCGTCATCGCGCACCGTCTGGCCACCGTCAAGAAGGCTGATCGCATCATTGCGATGGACGGCGGTCGCATCGTCGAGTCGGGCACGCATGCGGAGCTGATGGCGCTCGGCGGGTTGTACGCGCGGCTGGCCACGATGCAGTTCTCGATGCAGACGGAGGTGGCGACCACGAGTCTTCAGCCGATGGCCCGCACGCTATAATCGACGCTGCTTCGCAACGCCATTGACCGACCGGCGCCTGCTCGGATTCCCATGCATCCCTACCTCGACTTCATGCGTCACGTGCAGCAGCACGGCGTCGCCAAGACCGACCGCACCGGCACCGGCACGCGGTCGGTATTTGGCTTCCAGATGCGCTTTGACCTGGCCAGAGGCTTCCCGCTGCTGACCACGAAGAAGCTGCACACGAAGTCCATCTTTCACGAGCTGCTGTGGTTCCTCTCGGGCTCGACCAATGTGCAATACCTCAAGGCGAACGGCGTCTCGATCTGGGACGAATGGGCCGATGGCGATGGCGAACTCGGTCCGGTCTATGGCTACCAATGGCGCTCGTGGCCGACGCCGTCCGGCGAGCACGTCGACCAGATCGCCCACCTCATCCGCGACATCAAAAGCAATCCCGACTCGCGCCGCCTAATCGTGTCGGCCTGGAACGTGGCCGACATCCCGAAGATGGCGCTGCCCCCCTGCCACGCCTTCTTTCAGTTCTATGTCGCGCCGCTGGTCGTGGGCGAGACGAAGCGGCGGCTGTCGTGCCAGCTCTACCAGCGCAGCGCGGACATCTTCCTGGGCGTGCCGTTCAACATTGCGTCGTACGCTCTGCTGACGCATCTGGTGGCCGAGCAGACCGACCTCGACGTCGGCGACTTCGTGTGGACCGGCGGCGACTGCCATCTCTACGCCAACCATCTCGAGCAGGTCGACACGCAGCTCGCGCGAAAGCCGCATGCGTTGCCGAAGCTGGTGATCCATCGCAAGCCGGGGTCGATCTTCGACTATGTCTACGACGACTTCGAGATCGTCGACTACGTCTTCGAGCCGCACATCAAGGCCCCGGTGGCGATCTGATGAAGCTCTCGCTCATCGTCGCCCGCGCCCGCAACGGCGTCATCGGTCGTGACAACGCGTTGCCGTGGCGCCTGCCCGAGGACCTCGCGCATTTCAAGCAGACCACGATGGGCCACCCGATCATCATGGGTCGCAAGACCTGGGAATCGATCGGGCGGCCCTTGCCGGGGCGTCGCAACCTCGTCGTGACGCGCAACCCGCAATGGAAGGCCGTGGGTACCGAGCGGGCTCCTTCGATCGCCGCCGCGATCTCCGCCTGTCGCGCAGCGCCGCAGGCCTTCGTGATCGGCGGTGCGCAGCTCTACGCGGACACGCTGCCGCTGGCCCAGGGACTCTTCGTCACCGAGATCGATCGCGACATCGAGGGCGACATCTTCTTTCCGGCGCTCGATCCGCAAGACTGGGTGGAGACGTCGCGCGACTCGCACGTGGGCGCCGGGCCCGACGCCCTGCCCTACGCGTTCGTGCACTATGCAAGATGGCGTGAGGCCGACTGATTCGCGCGGCCCCGATCACAACCAAGAGACGCCCATGTCCGACGACGCATTCCACGTGCACGGCCCGCACGACCACGAGCTGGAGCACGCAGCGGAACACGGCGGTGGCGATCGCTTCTCGGGTCGCATCGCGGTGACCACCGCGATCCTCGCCACCGTCGGTGCGATGTTCTCGTACCAGGGCGGCGCGACGCAGGCCACTGCGCAGCTCGCGAAGAACGACGCGGCGATCCGCAAGACCGAGGCCGCCAACCAGTGGAACTACTACCAGGCCAAGAGCAACAAGCAGAACCTGTCCGAGCTCGCGGCAGTGCTGGTCGCGCCCGAGCGGCAGGAGGGCTATCGCAGCGAAGTCACCCGCTACAAGGGCGAGAAGGCCGAGATCCAGAAGGCCGCCGAGAAGCTCGAAGCCGAGTCCAAGACCTTCGACGCGCAGTCGGAGGCGCTGATGCACGAACACCATCGCTGGGCGCAGGCCACGACCCTTCTGCAGATCGCAATCGCGCTATCCGCGATCGCGCTGCTCACGCGTCGCAACTGGCTGCAGTGGGGCGTGTACGGCGTGGCCAGCCTGGGCGCGATCCTCGGCGTCCTCGCCATCGCGCACGTCTGAAGCGCCCAATCCACCAATTCTTGCGCCATTGAATCTGCGGCGACAGGCATTACCTCTATCGATCGGACTCGAGTCCGGCATTCCTTTCCCTCCTCCTCCACGACCATGACCATGAACCTCTTCACTCCGCTGCAAGTCGGCCCCTACACCCTGCGCAACCGCATCGTCATGGCGCCGCTCACGCGCAGCCGGGCCGCCGACGGCAACGTCCCGCACGAACTCAACGCGCTCTACTACGCACAGCGCGCGAGCGCTGGCCTGATCATTTCTGAAGCCACGCAAGTGGTGCCCGAAGGCCAGGGCTACATCTCGACGCCGGGCGTCTACAGCGACGAGCAGGTCGCTGGCTGGAAGCTCATCACCGGGGCGGTTCACGCAGCAGGCGGCCTGATCTTCTTGCAGCTGTGGCATGTCGGCCGCATCTCGCACGTCGAGTTCCAGCCGGGCCATGGCGCACCGGTCGCCCCTTCGGCGATTGTGGCGCAAGGCCAGGCCTTCACCTCGAAGGGCTTCGAGGACTTCAGCATGCCGCGCGCGCTGAACATCGGGGAGCTGCCGGGAGTCGTCGCCGGCTATCGGACCGCCGCGCGACATGCGATCGCGGCCGGCTTCGACGGCGTCGAAGTGCATGCCGCCAACGGCTACCTGCTCGAGCAGTTCCTGAAGGACAAGACCAATCACCGGACCGATGCCTACGGCGGCTCGATCGAGAACCGCATGCGCCTGCTGCTCGAGGTCGTCGACGCGGTAAATGCCGAGGTCGGTGCCGACAGGGTCGGGGTGCGCATCTCGCCCGAGAACAAGGCCAACGACATCGACGAGAGCGATCCCTTCCCGCTCTACATGGCGGTCGCGAAGGCGCTGGCCGGCAAGGGCCTGGCTTACCTGCACGTCATCGAGGGCGACATGATGGCCGGTAACAGCCAGCCGGAGACCGGCTTCGATTATCGCGCGATCAAGAACGCGTTCGGGGGTCCGTACATGGCGAACCTGAACTTCGACAAGGCTCGCGCGGAAGCGGCCATCGCGGACGGCCGGGTCGACATGGTTGCCTTCGGCAAGCTGTTCATCTCGAACCCGGACCTGGTCACGCGCTTCCTGCTCGATGCGCCGTTGAGCAAGCCGGACAGCAAGACGTTCTACGGCGGCGACCAGCACGGCTACACCGACTATCCGATGCTGGACACCATCGCGGGCTGAAGACGCTGCACGGCGTCCTACCGTCGATTTCCGTTGCCATCGAGCGGATGCTTCGGTAAACCTGTTGCGTACTCAAAGCCCTCTCCAAAGGGCGGTACGTCAACAGGAGGATTCCATGCTCGTCCAACGTCTTCGAAAGACCGCACTTGCGCTCTGCCTGCTCGCGCCGCTCGCGAGCCAGGCAGGTCCCTACAGCAATCTGTACGTCTTCGGCGACAGCCTGTCGGACGGTGGCAGCGACCACAACCTGTCAGCGGCGATCAGCGCCGTTACCGGCGGCGCGTTCCCGACGGTCCCCGCGCCGAACGTGAGTCCGCTGGGGCGCTTCTCCAGCGGACTGGTCGCGGTCGACTATCTGGCCAACACGCTTGGCCTATCGTTGACGCCCCACTACGTCACGCCGCCTTTTCTGGGAGGTGCGACCGCGGGCAACAACTATGCGCAGGGCGGTGCGACCTCGGGACTCGCCAATGCGTCGCTGCCCGGCACGATCGCTCTCGGTCAAAATACGGTCAGCACGGGGTTCAAGGGCATGACCGGCGAGATCGCGGACTACACGTCCACGCACGCCGCGGCCGATCCGAATGCGGTGTACGTGGTGTGGGCAGGCGCCAACGACTTCATCCATCCCGGCAGCGCGGGCGTCGCGGCGGGATGCGCGAACGCCAACCCCATCGCCGCGGCGGTCTGCACGGCGGTGTCCAACATCACGGCCGGCGTCGCGGCGCTGGCTGCGCTAGGCGCCCAGCACATCGTCGTCCCGAACCTTCCCGATCTCGGCGCGACCGCGCAATCGATCGCGGGTGGGCCCGTCGCCGTCGCCCAAAGTCATGCGGTGACGGTTGCCTTCAACGCGGCTCTCGTGCTGTCGCTCGGCGGCCTGGCCAGCGCCTATCCCGGTGACATCGTTCCATTCGACCTCTATGGCGTCTTCAACCAGATTCTCGCCAATCCGGCCGGTTATGGCTTTACCAACACCACGCTGTCCTGCCTGAGCGGTAGCGTCGCCGATGCGACATCGGCCGTCACCGCGGCATGCGCCGTGGCCGGGGCCGACCATTACATCTTCTGGGATCCGATCCATCCGACGACGGCCGCGCAAGCCATCATCGGTCAGCGACTCGCAGCCGCGCTCGGCGTACCCGAGCCGTCGGAAATCGCTCTACTCGCGCTCGGCATGACGGGACTGGTCGTCGTTCGCCGTCGCAAGAGCGCCATCTGAACGCCTGACCCGGCCTCTCCCGAAGCCAGGTCCTTGCCACAGCCTCAAGGCACGGCAGAGACCTTGACGCAATCCACGAAGAACGATGTCTTGCCGTCGTGCTTCGTCTCCACCAGACCGTGGATGTCGGTCTCGAAACCCGGAAACGCGAGATTGAAGCGCTGCGCGAACTTGAGGTACTCGACGATCGTCTTGTTGAAGCGCTCGCCGGGGATCAGCAGCGGGATGCCTGGCGGATAAGGCGTCAGCAGCACGCTGGTGATGCGCCCTTCGAGCTCCTCGATCGGCACGCGATCGATCTCGCGATGCGCCATGCATGCATAGGCTTGTGATGGCTTCATCGCGGGCTGCATGTCCGACAGGTACATCTCGGTCGTCACGCGCGCCACGTCGTGCAGCTTGTACATGTCGTGGATCTGCTGGCTCAGGTCGCGCAGGCCGGTACGTTCGTACTTCGGATGCGACTGCGCGAACTCCGGCAGGACTCGCCAGATCGGCGCGTTGCGATCGTAGTCGTCCTTGAACTGCTGGAGCGCCGTGAGCAGCGTGTTCCAGCGACCCTTCGTGATGCCGATCGTGAACATGATGAAGAACGAATACAGCCCGGTCTTCTCGACGATGACGCCGTGCTCGGCGAGGTAGCGCGTGACGATCGACGCCGGGATACCGGTCTTGGCGAACTTGCCCGACACGTCGAGGCCCGGCGTGACGACGGTCGACTTGATCGGGTCGAGCATGTTGAAGCCGCCGGCGAGGTTGCCGAACCCATGCCACTTCTCGTTCGACTTGAGCACCCAGTCCGACTGCTTGCCGATGCCGTCCTCGACCAGCTTGTCGGGACCCCAGACCTTGAACCACCAGTCCTTACCGAACTCGGCGTCGATCTTGCGCATCGCGCGACGGAAGTCGAGCGCCTCGAGGATGCTCTCCTCGACCAGCGCCGTGCCGCCCGGTGGCTCCATCATCGCAGCGGCAATGTCGCACGACGCAATGATCGCGTACTGCGGACTCGTCGACGTGTGCATCAGGAACGCTTCGTTGAAAATGGTCGGATCGAGCTTCACCGACTCGGACTCGCGCACCAGGATCTGCGACGCCTGCGACAGGCCGGCCAGCATCTTGTGGGTCGACTGGGTCGCATAGATCATCGACGTCTTCGGTCGCGGCCGGTCCTGGCCGATCGCGTGCATGTTCTTGTAGAAGTCGTGGAAGGTCGCGTGCGGACACCAGGCTTCGTCGAAATGCAGGTTGTCGATCTTGCCGTCGAGCATCGTCTTCAACGTCTCGTCGTTGTAGAGGATGCCGTCGTAGGTTGACTGCGTGATGGTGAGGATGCGCGGCTTTTTGTTCTTGGCGTTGCGCGCGAAGGGATTGGCCTCGATCTTCCGCGCGATGCTCTCGGGCGTGAACTCGTCCTTCGGGATCGGTCCGATGATGCCCAGGTGGTTGCGCTTGGGCGTCAGGAACACGGGGATCGCGCCGGTCATCGTGATGGCGTGCAGGATCGACTTGTGGCAGTTGCGATCGACCACGACGATGTCGTCGGGCGCGATGCTCGCGTGCCACACGATCTTGTTCGACGTCGACGTGCCGTTGGTGACGAAGTAGCAATGGTCCGCGTGGAAGATGCGCGCGGCGTTGCGCTCCGAGGCCGCGACGGGTCCGGTGTGGTCGAGCAGCTGACCCAGTTCCTCGACCGCGTTGCAGACGTCGGCCCGCAGCATGTTCTCGCCGAAGAACTGATGGAACATCTGGCCGACCGGGCTCTTCAGGAAAGCCACGCCACCCGAGTGCCCCGGGCAATGCCACGAGTAGGAACCGTCCTGCGCGTAGTGCACCAGCGCGCGGAAGAACGGCGGGGCGAGGCCGTCGAGATAGGCGCGTGCCTCGCGGATGATGTGGCGCGCCACGAACTCGGGCGTGTCCTCGAACATGTGGATGAAGCCGTGCAGCTCCTTCAGGATGTCGTTCGGGATGTGTCGCGACGTGCGCGTCTCGCCGTAGATGTAGATCGGGATGTCCGCGTTCTTGAAGCGGATCTCCTCAATGAAGGCACGCAGGTTGAGCACCGCGGGATCAAGTTCGGGACCGGGCGTGAATTCCTCGTCGTCGATCGACAGCACGAACGCCGAAGCCCGCGATTGCTGCTGCGCGAACTGCGACAGGTCGCCGTAGCTGGTCGCACCGAGCACCTCCATGCCCTCGGCCTCGAAAGCGGCCGCGAGCGCGCGGATGCCGAGGCCCGAGGTATTCTCGGACCGGTAGTCCTCGTCGATGATGACGATGGGGAAGCGGAATTTCATCGGGGCCTTCCAGGTGCACTTCAGACAGGATCACGCGCGCATTCCGAGGTGGTGCAGGGATGATCGCCGTCCCCACCGATGTCCTACCCACGAACGCCGGGTGGCGCGCATTCTAGTCACAAACCGCGCTCGCGTCGGCATGACCGGAACCTGTCCGCGGAGTTCCCGGTCTGTGCAACCGCCCGACACGCGTTGCCAGGGGCGCAAGACGAGGTCCGGGCACGTCGTTCGTCGACGATGCAGGTGCAGTCCAAATTGCAATCGAGATCGATCATGGAAGACGTATTCGACGCCACTTGGCGGGAGCATCCCGCCACGCACGACGCCCCGATCGACGCGCAGCTCGCGTCTCTGATCGACATCTACGGCATCGCGCTGCTCGACGATCCGAAGCAGGTTCGCGCGCTGCTGGCCAAGGCCTGTCCGGACTCGCCCAGTCACGTGGCCGCCGTGCTCGCGGCCCTCAACGCCGGCATACCGGCACGGCTGCACGGCGCGCAGGACGACGAGACCTTGCCGGAGCTGCTACGGCAGTCCGCGAAGGCGCTTCGGGAGCAGTCTGGCCTCGATGCGGAATGGTCGACGTGGGCCGTGCGCGCGTGGGCGCATGCGTTCGCGCTGCCGACATCGCCCGTCGCTGCCGCCCGATTCGTGGCGGCGCCAGCGCCGATCCATCCACCGATGCTCAACGACGCGTTGGAACTTTCCAATGCGACCACCATCGGTCGCCTGTGGGATCAACCGACCGTCCGGCCCGTCCAGCCCGTCGAGCCTGCGCACGACGAGGACGTGCCGATCACCAACGCGCCTGTCTTCCCGACCGACCCCGCGGACGAGACGCCGCTGCTCGTCGAACCGCTCTTCCCGGATCGCGACCCCGGGTTCGAGACCGATCCGATCGTGCCGCCGACGCGGGATCGTCCGCTGCCGCCACCCCGGCGTTCCCTGGCTGCGCCGATCGCTATCGGCGTGCTGGTGCTGGTCCTCGCTGCGGGTGCCTGGTTCGCGCTGGAGGGCATGCCCGGCAGCGCGCCCATCACGCGATCGGCGGCCACGCCGGCCGCCGCCCCGGCGCCGATTGCCGACGCGCCGACGCCGACTCTCACGCCGACGCCGCCTCCGCCTCCGCCTCCAGCGTTGGCTGAAACTGCGCCCGTCGTCGAGCCCGCCGAAATGACGCCCGTTCCCGCCAGTCCGCAGCCCGAACCGCGTCGCCCCGTCATCGCCCGTGTCGACGTGCCGCGCGTCATCGAAGGCGATCCGTTCAACGTCGTGGTGCAACTCGGCGGCAACGTGCGCGACGTGGTCTCGGTCGAGCGCCGCATCGTCGACAGCGGCGGCGCGTGGCCGCAGATGGCGACCGTGCTGCAGGCCACGTCTCTTCGCTCCGGGGAACGCGCGCTGCAGATCCCCTTCCGCTCGATGGATGCCCCCTCGCACGCGACGATCGATTTCATCGCGATCGGTCGCGACGGGAGCCGGAGTGCACCGCAGCGGGTCATGATCTCGCTGGTCGGCGCCGCGCCGCCCGTGGCATCCGCAGCGTCGACCGCCTGCACGGCATCGACCTGCGGCACCGTGATCGAGTCGGGCGAGATCGAAGGCGGGGGCGGCGCGCCGATCTACCAGATCACCGTGCGTCTCGACAATCGCCAGACGCTGGTGTCGACGGCGCCCTACCGGCTGCAGGTCGGCAGCCGGGCCCGCATCGCGGGCAATCGGCTGGTGCCGGTCGAGGCGAACTAGCGACGCGGCACGGCGCGGAGGATCAGCCATCGTCCGACACGGCGACGGCGGCAAGCGTCGAGCGTCACGGGTCGCTGGCGGAGCACACTGGTCGGTTAGTCGCCTGTTCGAAACCGCCATGACCATCGCACTCGATGTCACGCACGACCCATCGCCTTCCCTGTCGGTGGACGAGGCCAGGGCCGATCAGCGTCGGCGCATCTGGGCCATCGTCGGCGGCTCGTCGGGCAACCTGGTGGAGTGGTACGACTTCTACGCGTACTCGTTCGCGGCCCTCTACTTCGCGTCCTCGTTCTTCCCGTCGGGCGACCGCACCTCGCAACTGCTGAACACGGCCGGCATCTTCGGCGCCGGCTTCCTGATGCGTCCACTCGGTGGCTGGCTGTTCGGCAAGCTCGCCGACAAGCGCGGCCGACGCCTGTCGATGATGACCGCCATGCTGATCATGTGCGGGGGGTCGCTGATGGTCGCGGTGCTGCCCACGTACGCGACGATCGGGACAGCAGCGCCATTGCTCTTGCTGGTCGCGCGCCTGATCCAGGGTGTGTCGGTGGGCGGCGAGTACGGCATCAGCGCGACCTACATGAGCGAGGTGGCACGCACCGGCCGGCGCGGCTTCCTCGGCTCCTTCCAGTACGTCACGCTGATCGGCGGCCAGCTGCTGGCGGTGCTCGTCCTGTTCGTGCTGCAGCAGTTCCTGTCGCAGGACGAGATGAAGGCCTGGGGCTGGCGTGTGCCTTTCGTGATCGGCGCGATGGCCGCAATCGTCGCCCTCTTCATGCGCCGCTCGCTGACCGAGACCACGACGGCCAAGGATCGCGCGGCCAAGGAGGCCGGCACCTTCGCCGGTCTCATGCAGCACAAGAGGGCGGTGCTAACGGTGTTCGGCTTCACGGCCGGCGGTTCGCTGATCTTCTACACGTTCACGACCTACATGCAGAAGTACCTGGTGAACACGGCCGGGATGACGATGCAGACCGCGACCGCGACGATGACCGGCGTGCTGTTCGTCTACATGCTCATGCAGCCGCTGTTCGGCGCGCTGTCCGATCGATGGGGCCGGAAGAAATCGATGATCGCGTTCGGCCTGCTGTCGACGATCGTGGTGGTGCCGCTGATGACCGCGCTGGCGCAGGTCCGGAGCCCATGGACGGCCTTCCTGCTGATCACCTGCGGACTCGCGATCGTCAGCCTCTACACGTCAATCAGCGGACTCGTGAAGGCCGAGCTGTTCCCGACCACGGTGCGGGCGCTCGGCGTCGGCTTCACCTACGGCCTCGCCAACGCGATCTTCGGCGGCAGCGCGGAATACGTCGCGCTGTGGTTCAAGCAGGCCGGTCGCGAGGACTGGTTCTACTGGTACGTCGCGACCCTGTGCGCGATTGCCTTCGTCGTCGCGCTGTTCATGCCGGACGCGCGGAAGACCGGACACCTGCGCCACGACATCGCGATCGAGCCCCGGGCAAGTTGACGGTCGCGACGTTCCGCGATAAGAGTCGATTTCGCCGGCACGGCAGATCGGCGCTCTCGCATTTCCGGAGTGATGGATGAATCGTGGGATCGGCGCGACATGAACCAGACCGGTCTGGAATCGGCACGAGAGTCGGCGGGCCTGGCGACCCGGTCGTCGAGCGGCGAGTCCGTCGAGACGGCCCTGCAACTCGCTATCGACCTCCACGGACCGGCGCTGCTCAGTCGTCCGGACAAGCTGCGACAGCTGCTCGCGGCGCAGTGCCCGGGCGCGTCGTCCGACATCGCCTTCCTGCTGGCCGCCCTCGAGGAACGCGTGCCGCACGCCCTGCTGGCCGTGACCTCCGCGACGGATCTGCAGGCGGTGGAACCGCAGCTCCAGCAGGCGTTGTCCGAGCGTCGGGGCCTCAATCCTTTCGCCGCGACGTGGGCCGTTTCGACCTGGGCCTCTGCGCTTCGCATGGACCTGTTCGGGGCCACGATCTCGCGGCAGTCGGGAGAAGCGCGCAACGCGACGGCGCCGCGCCCGGCTCCTCCGGCCACGGCTCACGCGAGCGCGACCAATCCGTTCGGTGCGATGGGCGTCCCGACCGACGAGCAGATCCCTGTCGACGTGAAAACAACAGTGGTCCCAGCGCCGTTCACGGTGCCCTTCGGCTTCCAGCCGCCCGCGAAGCCGGTCGAGGCACCACCCGTTCCTGTCGAAGTTGCCACACCCATCGTCGAGCCGCCGGCGCCCGTCATCGCAGTGCCGGTGGCGATGCCGACAGAGCCCGAGCCGCCGCTCGCGGCCGCCCCCGTCGAAGCGCCTGCCGCTCCTCCCCCGCCGGCTGCGGTCGAGACTCCTGAAGACCTGCCGACCTGGTCCGTCGATGTACCCGCGCCAGTCCGCAAGCGCTTCAATCCCTGGATCGGCCTCGCAGGCGTAATGGCCGCCGCGATCCTCGCCGTGGTCTCGATGCGGTTCATGGCCCCGTCGACGGCGCCGCCGGCCGAACCGATCGTAGCCACGACGGCGGCTCCGGTCCCCGCCGCCCCGCCGGTTCCCGCGATCATCGACGTCGTCAGCGATGCGAACCTGATCGGCGACGGCAACGAGCACGCGGTGTTCGTGTCCATCGATCCGGCGCGGCGCGACCTGAAGTTCGTGGAGGCGACCTTCATGGCCGGCGAAGGCGAGTGGGAGCCGCGCGTCCGCGTGTTCGACGCGAAGCCGGATGCGAGCCTCGACGGTCGCATCGCGGTCGGCCGTATCGGCCTGCGCACGACCACGCCGGCCACCGCCACGTTCCAGTACGTGCTTACCGCGGCCGACGGCTCGCGCAGCCTGCCGTTCGTCAAGCAGTTCGCCTTCGCGCCGGTGGCCGCGCGACCATCGGTCATCGTCGCCGTCACAGCCCCGACCGGCACGCCATCCGCGGTGACGATTGATTTCACGCCTGGCGAGTCGCGCGTCGCGTCGGTCGAACGCAGGACCCTCGTCGCGGGTGGCGGCGCCGACGGTCCGGTCAAGGTGACCCCCGTCACGGCGCTCGCGAGTCCCAGGGACGGCACGTTGCGCTATCCGCTTGAAGCGATGGCCCCCGCGTCGCGCACCACCTTCGCCTTCACACTGATCGATGGCGACGGGACGCGCAGCGCAGCGAAGCAAATCGTGGTCGAGGCGCCAGCAGCCCAGAAGACCGCGGTCGCGGAACCATCCACGCCGCCATCGCGCACCGCGCCGGTGGCCTGTACCCGCGAGACCTGCGGCAGCGTCGTTGCCGTGCGCGAACTGGATCGCGCGAAGAACGTCGAGGTCCTGGTCCGCATGGACAACCGGACGATCCAGACGATCCTGTCCCAGGCCACCTGGAAGGTCGGCAGCCGCGTCCAGCGCGTCGGCGGTCGACTGGTGCCGATGGGTGCCGTGGCCGCACCGTCGGCGAAGCCCGGGACGCGCGCCCCGGCGCGGCTGCTGCCCGAGACCCCGCCCATCGTCGATCGCTGATCGGCGCGACAGGTACAGTGTTGGCCGTGCGGCCAGGCTTTGCCTCGACCGCCATTCCATCAATACGGAGATGAAGATGACGTATGGAGCGAGCACACCCCGTGGATGAAGGAAGTCGCACGGACTCGCTGCCAGACGCCCCGCACGCCCACGACGCGACTCTCGAGGCGGTCCTGCGGGCCGGCATCGCGCAAAAGGGCCCGGCCCTGCTGTACGCGCCGGCCGTCCTGAAGAGCCTCCTCGAGGAGCAGCGTCCGAACTCCAGGGCCGACATCGCGCTGCTGCTGGTCGCGCTCGAAGAGCAGGTGCCCGAAGCGCTGCTGGGCGTGTATTCCGACGAGGAGATGCGGTCGCTGACGCGTCGCCTCGAGGATCAGCTCTGCGAACGACGCGCCATCGACCGGCGGTCGGCAGATTGGGCGGTCGGCACCTGGGCACGCGCGTTGCGCGCCGGTCCGGTGGACGTGGCAGTGCCGACCCCTGCGATGCGGGAAGGACCGCCAGCCGGGATGTCGACCGATCCGGAGGACGCACCCGCCTGGCTGAGCGACCCGCGGCCCCGGACCAGGACCTTCACCCGCTGGCACGCGATCGCCGGCGTGATGGCCGCGATCGTGATCGCCGCCATCGCGCTCTACACCGGCAGCCATCGCGCGCGGAAAGGCTTGACCCCGGCCGAGGTGGTCCAGGCCGCTCCGCCACTCGTTCCGGCGCCCTCGGTGGCGGATACGACGCCCGCCCTTCCAGCACCGACTGCGCCGATCGCGGCGGCGCCTGTGGTCGCGAGCCGACCGACCATCCCCACGCAGCCCTCCGTGATCACGCACATCGCCGTGCCGACCGACGTCACGGCGGGCCGCCGTTTCTCGCTGACCATCGACTACCGCGCCGGAGCCGCGCAGCCGGTCACGATCGAACGCAGGTCTGTCGCGGGCGGTGTTAAGACAGCGGATGCGGTCGTCGTCACGCGCATCGCGCAACTGTCGCGGCCCAAGTCGGGCTCGCTGCATTATCCGTTCGCTGCCATCGCGACGCCCGCGCGCAGCGCGTTCGAGTTCACGCTGGTCGACG
>JANXTA010000153.1 GCA_025356395.1 Betaproteobacteria bacterium | reverse complement strand
TTGAGCCGCCAGTTCGAGTTCGTGCAGCAGCAGTGGTTGAACTTCGGTCTCGACTTCAACGCCGGCAACGACAGTTGTCCGCTGGTGGGCAATCATGCGGACGGCGCGCGCTTCGTGATCGCGGCGGACCCGACGTCGGGCAACGCGCCGTTCGTCGCGAACAACCTGCCGCAATTCGTGTCGACGCGCGGCGGCGACTACTTCTTCGCGCCGAGCATGACGGCGCTCAGGATGATCGGTATGGGGTTGATCGATCCGACTTGAGTGGCGCGCTGTGGATCGAGCCTTTCGTGAAGCCTCGACGGATTCATGCAGAACGCAGACCTTCGGCGTTTCAACGCCCGCCGGAAACATCCAGCAGGGCGCCGGTGCAGTACGACGACGTGTCGCCCAGAAGCCAGAGGATCGCGGCACCGACCTCCTCGGCCTCGCCAGGGCGGCCCAGCGGCGCCGAGCTGCCGAGGCGTGCGGCCCGGTCTGGTTGTCCGCCCGAGCCGTGAATGTCGGTTCGGATCAGACCCGGGCGAACCGCATTGACGCGGACTCCGTCGCCGCCGAGTTCCTTCGAAAGCCCGATCGTCAGCGTATCGACGGCACCCTTGGTACCGGCATAGTCGACGTATTCGAACGGCGATCCGAGGCGCGACGCTGCCGAGGAGACCATCACGATCGAACCCCCGCGACCGCCCCGCGACCTGGGCATCCGGCGGGCCGCTTCACGCGCGCAAAGGTAGGCCCCGAGAATGTTGACGTCGAACATGCGTCGCAAGCGCTCGACGCTCATGTCCGCGAGCGACATCGACGGGGCGACGATCCCGGCGTTGACGACCACGCCGTCGAGCCCACGCCCGTCAGCGCAAGCGACATCGAACATGCGAAGCACATCGGTCTCGACCGCCACGTCGCCTGGTGCCAGGACGCCATCCGCGCCCCGGGCTTTCACCTCGGCCAGCGTCGCCTCGGCGGCGTCGACGTCGCTGCGATAGTTGATCGTGACGAACCAGCCAGCCTCCGCGGCCAGCAGGGCAACACTGCGACCGATGCCGCGACCGGCGCCGGTGACGAAAAGTGATTTCATGGAGTGCCCCTGTGTTTCGAATGCCTTGGGTTGGACATCAGCGAGACCTGACGGAGCTGCGCTCCAATCGCAAGATCGATCGCGTGGCATCGATCAACCGATGGAAACCACCACTCTCCCGTTGGTCCGGCGTTGCCCGACCAACTCGTGTGCCTCGAACGCGTGTGCGAATTCGAACGTGCTTGTCTCCATCAACGCCACGAGCTTTCCGGCTTCGATCAACACGGTTGCTTCTCAAAGGATATCGCCGTGGTGCGCGCGTCCTTTGCCGGTCAATAGCGGCAACAGCGTGAAGACGCCCGAATAGGTGGCAGCCCGAAACGACAAGGGTGCCAGCTTGTGGATGCCCCATCCGAAGCAGTTCACCACGTGTCCGCCGTAGGTCCTGGCCGCCGCGAAGGAATCGTCGAGCGTTGACCCGCCGACAGTGTCGTAGATCACGTCGAAGCCTTCGCCATCGGTGCATGCATCCATGTATTGCGCGACCGTCGTCGTGGTGTAGTCGATCGGGGTGGCGCCATAGCCGCGTATCACTTCTTCGCCGGATGAAGAGACCGTCGAGAAGACCTTGGCGCCCAGGGCCGCTGCGATCTGGACGCCGACGTGTCCCACGCCTGCTGCACCCCCCCCCGTGCACGAGCACGGTCTGGCCCGATCGCGTCCGTGCCCGCGCTACCAGGCCCTGCCACGCGGTGATGATGACCAGCGGCTGCGCTGCCGATCGTCGCATCGAAAGATTGGCGGGTTTCGAGGCGAGCAAGTCGGCGTCGACCGCGGCGTATTCGGCCAGCGAAACCTGCACCTCTCCGACACCGCTGGTGAAATTGAAGACAGCATCGCCGGCCGCGAAGCGGGTCACGCCTGAACCCACCGATTCCACGATGCCCGCCAGGTCCATGCCGACAATGGCCGCAACGGATGACGAGCGTGCGGCGCTTTGGCCGACCGGATCTTCGAGTCGAGGGGATTCACGCCGCTCGCATGGATACGCACGAGGATCGCGCCCTCGCGCGGGACCGGGCGAGGCACACCGATTTCCTCGAACCGGCGGCCCCCCGAAACGACCTGCCGCGCACGCATCACCGGGCTGACCCGCCACGTTTCTTCGGCCCCATCATTCTTGGAGAACGACTCCAGATTTCACGGATGAACATCCTTGCTGCACGAACTCGTTCGGGGCCCGGTACGCCAGGCTGCTATGAGGCCGGATCTCGTAGTAATGCCGCCGCCACTGCTCGATGACGACCTTTGCCTCGTGCGCCGTAGACGCCACAGCTGGCCGTGACCCATCAGGAACCCCTGACGTTCCAGGAAGACGTGGATGCACCGATAC
>JANXTA010000118.1 GCA_025356395.1 Betaproteobacteria bacterium | reverse complement strand
GACACGAGCTTCGACAGCGATGTGCTGGAGCCGCTGCTCGCTTTCGCGGACGCCAACCCGCGGTGCGGGTTGCTGACGCCTCGGCTGGTCGACCTCGAACCGGACAGCGGCCTCCAGTTCGCCAACGGCATCATCGACTGGCGGCGCGGCGCGATGGGCCACAACTTGCAGGCCGAGAAATTCGCGGCACGCGTCGCCGACGGCGCCACGCCGATCGTGGCGGGTACGGCTCTACTGTGCGACCTGAAACTCTACCGACACATCGGACCCTTCGACGAACGGTTCTTCGCGTATTGGGAAGACACTGACTACGCGGTGCGTGCGGCCCGGGCCGGCTTCGACAGTGCAGTCGTGACTGCGGCGACGCTGGCGCACGCCGCACCCCTGACGTCGGAGCGGCCACCGCACTACCACTATTACATGACCCGCAACGAGGCGCTGTTCTGGAAGCTGCACGCCACACGATCGACGCGATGGCGCAGGCGCTGGTGGGTCACGGCGCTGAATTCGATCGGACGGGAACGCGATCTCGACCATCGCGCCAACACGCAGGCCACCATCGACGGGATCTGGCACGTGTGGACGCGTCGGTTCGGCAAACGGGCTATCGATGCCCCGGCGCCCCGGTGGCTGCATCGACTGCTGAGCGCCTCGCCCTATTTGTTGAGCAGCCTGTTGCAGGGCCAGTGGCTCAAGGTTATCGAGCGGGCCTTGCGGATCAAGGCGCGGGCTGCCCCTTGATGCGTCGCGCGACGATCTGTCCGGCGTTGATCGGCAACATGACGAGCGTCTGCGGATCGAGCTTCCACTGTTCACGCAGGACGGCAATCGGCAACGGCTTGCGGTGGCTGACGCGATGGACGACGTCGTCGGCGAACTCGTAGCGCAGCGTCGCGATCTTTGCATCGATCAACTGGCGCTGCGTTGGAGTGAGCCCCAGCTCGAGCAAGCGCTTGCGATAGCGCATCTCGTTCTGGATCCGGCACAGGTAGCCGTCGGTGCCCCAGCCCGATCCCGCATAGACGTTGACGCCGTAGCCGTACTGCACCTCGATCGACGACGAGAAGCAGAAGCGGGCGCCGGCACGCGCGCATGCGATCCAGAACAGATAGTCCTCGCCGGCACTGAAGAAGGCTTCGTCGAAGCGCTGTGTGCGGAAGCGCTCGAAGTCGTAGACCACCGTGGATGTTCCGATCACGTTGCCCGAGATGATCTGGTCGAACATGTCGCCGCGGTAGCTGTGCAGCGTCGTTCCTTCGCCAATTACCGGGTGATCATCGACCGCGATGCGTCCCGCCCTCGCGAAGCCGCCGACGGTCTGCCCGGGCTGGTACAAGTCGGAAAAATAGAAGTCGTGTCCGACATCGAGCGCGTGGGTCGCGTGGCTCAGGTGCTCTTCGGTCCAGGCATCGTCGGAGTCGAGGAAGGCGACGCGATGCACGCCCAAATCGAGCGATCCTAGTGCGCGATTGCGGGCCGCCGCAGGACCGCCGTTCGGCTGCACGATGACCTCGATCGGAAAGCGGCTGGCCCCGAGCGTGGCGACCTCGTCGCGCGCGGGAACCGGCGACGAGTCGTCGACGACGACGATGCGCACATCGGCAACGTCGCGCTGCGCGAGGACGGAGTTCAGCGCGCGGACCAGCAAGCCCGCGGTACGCTGGAAATAAGGAATGACGACGGCGATGGTCATGAGCGGGCTGGCATTCGGGGCTGGTGCGTTGTGGGGATGCATCAAGTCAGACGCGAGGACTTGTCCGCGGGCATCGGCGCAGCAAGCCTCGCGTATCATCGCCGGCCAGCAAGATACTCGAAGGTCGGCGAGCTGTCTGCCCTGCCACCTCCCGGATCAATACCCTCCCATCCATTCGATGATTCGACCGACGTTGAGCGGCAGTTTCGACCGTTCGTCCCCCGCGGCACCGCGGCCTGCAGCGGAAGGCTCGCAGGACGGCATCGAGGTTTCGCTCCTCGGCCTGCCGACCTTCACAGGCTCCCTGAAGGCGCTGGCCGACCGCCACGGCATCACGACCGGCCTGGGCATCGCGTTCCGCGAGAGCGGCATGAAGATGCTCGACGACCTGCACGGCACCTTCGCGCTGGCGCTGGTCGATCCGCAGCGGCAGACCGTCCTGCTCGCGGTCGATCGACTCGGCATCGAGACGATCT
>JANXTA010000083.1 GCA_025356395.1 Betaproteobacteria bacterium | reverse complement strand
GTCGCTGCCCGACGTCGGCCGCATCCAGCTCGAGGCGACGCTACGCACGGTGACACCGACCGTCGCGGCGAGCGATGGCTCGCTGAAGATCCGCATGGGCTTTCGTTTCGACGCCGTGCCGTCGAAGACGGCGAACGAGATGCAACGCTATGTGCAGCGCCTGGAAGTGACCCAGTTGCGGATCCTCAAGCAGCGCGACTAGCAGGCTGTTGAAAAGCGTAGCGAGGACGGTCGTGTGCAAGGCGCACGGAGCGGAGGAACCGGAAAGTGCTTGAATCCGTAAGGATTCCGAACACCGCCGCATCGACAACTTTCGGCCGAAGACCGCCGCCGCAGTTGCTTTTCGACGGCCTGTTAGAGCTGCATGTTCATGACGTCGTTATAGGCCGACACGAGCTTGTTGCGGACCTGGATCGTCGTCTGGAAGCTGATGTTGGCCTTCTGCATCGAGATCATCGCGTCCTCGAGCGACACGTCGGTCTGACCGAGCTGGAACTGATGCGTGGTGCTCTCGGCCTTGGCCTGGGCGCCATTGACCTGGGCGAGCGATTGCTGGATCAGGCTCGCGAAGTCACCGCCCGAAGCCGCGCCATCGGTCTTGCGCACGGACGAACCGAACGCCGCATCGACAACCTTGTCGAGCGCGTTCGCGGCGGGCATTCCGACTTTCGAGATTTCCATCACGACCTCCGTTGCGGGGATGGAACCGACCGGGGCCGGGCCATCGCATCAGGTCTGGAGATTACGGGGCGTGGTGCCGACTCGATGCGCCGAACAGCGTCGGCATTCCGTGCCAGTTCGCCGGCTGCCGACGGGGCCGCACTGGTCAACATGCGTGGCCGACGCTTCAGCTCGCACAAGCAGCGCCGCACGCTCGAAATTGCCATCGAAAAGAACGGCTATTCCTCGGATCGCCGCACCGCCGATCTTTCGATAATCGCTCCACCCCGCAACGTTCCTTCGGCAGACCCATCGCATGGACGCGCTCAAACGCTTCACGTCTCTCCCCGCCTCGCAAATGGCCAGCATCGTCATCGCGATCGTCGCGGTGGCTGGCTTCCTGATCGGGGCCTGGACCTGGTTGCAGACGCCGGACTACCGGGTGCTGTTCACGAGCCTCGGCGATCGGGACGGCGGCGCCGTGGTCGCCGCGCTGACCCAGATGAACGTGCCGTACAAGTACAACGACGGCGGCTCGGCGATCCTGGTCCCGTCGAACCTGATCTACGACACGCGACTCAAGCTCGCGTCGCAGGGCCTGCCGAAGGGCGGCACGGTCGGGTTCGAACTCCTCGACCAGCAGAAATTCGGCACGACCCAGCTGCAAGAACAGGTCAACTTCCAGCGCGGACTCGAAGGCGAGCTGGCCAAGTCGATCCAGTCCGTGTCGGCCGTGCAGGCCGCTCGCGTCCATCTCGCGATCCCGAAGCCGACCATCTTCCTGCGCGAGCACCAGAAGCCCACGGCCTCGGTGCTCGTCACCCTCTTCCCCGGCAAGACGCTGGACCCGGCGCAGGTCCAGGGCATCGTGCATCTCGTGTCGTCGAGCGTGCCCGAGCTGGCCGACCAGAGCGTCAGCATCGTCGACGGCTCGGGCAACCTGCTGAGCCGCACGCCCGAGGTCAACGGACTCGATCCGGGCAAGCTCGGCTTCGTCCGCGATATCGAGGAGCGCGCGCGCCAGCACGTCGCCGAAGTACTGGAGCCGATGGTCGGCGCCGGCAACGTCCGCATCGCCATCACGGCGGACGTGGACTTCAACCAGGTCGAGCGGACGGCCGAGACCTACTCGCCGAACGGTGGCGCCGACAAGTCGGCGATGCGCAGCCAGCAGACCACCGAGTCGAGCAACACCAACGGCACGGCCGCGGCTGGAGGCGTGCCCGGCGCGCAAGCCAACACGCCGACCAGCGCGTCGACTCCAGCCACGCCGGCCAACGCGCCGGGCAGCGGGACGACGAACAACTCGTCGAAGAAGGACAACACGGTCAACTACGAACTCGATCGCTCCGTCGAGACGAGGCGCACGGCACCCGGCACGGTCAAGCGCCTGTCCGCTGCGATCGTGGTCAACAACCGCGCCGTCGTCGCGAAGCCCGTGGACACGAAGGGCGATGCCAAGAAGGATGCGAAGGCGGTTGCGGCCTCCGAGCCGCTGAGCAAGGAAGAGATCGACAAGATCACCGCCACTGCTCGCCAGGCGATGGGCTTCGACGAGAAGCGCGGCGACTCCATCAACGTCGTCAACACGAGCTTCACGCAACCCGAAGTCCTGCCCCCGACCGAAACGCCGATGTGGAAGGACCCGGAGAACCTGTCGACCGCGAAGGACGTCGGCAAGAACGTCGCCTTCGCGCTGCTCGCCGCGTACCTGCTGTTCGGCGTGCTGCGTCCGGCGATCCGCAAGATGACGTCGCAGGTGCCGCTGACCGTCAAGACGACCCAGTCGCTCACCTCCGAACTCGAGGCGACGCCGACCGCCGTCCTCGCCTACCCCGAGCATCTGCAGCGCGCGCGCCAGCTCGCCCGCGACGACCCGAAGGCGCTCGCCGGCCTGGTCCGCAACTGGGTGGCCGCTGAATGAGCCACGTCGGGATCGAGGACAGCGCGATCCTCATGCTCGCGATCGGCGAGGACGAGGCGGCCGAAGTATTCCGTCACCTCGGCGCGTCCGAAGTCGCGAAGCTCAGTGCGGCCATGGCCCAGCTCGGCAACGTGTCGCGCGAGCGGCTCACGAACATGCTCGAGCGCTTCACCGGCGCGGCGTCGGAGCAGCCCGCGATCGACGCCGGCGCCGACAACTACGTGCGTGCGGTACTGAACAAGGCGCTCGGCGCCGAGAAGGCCCGCGTGTTGTGCGACCGCATCCTCAAGGAAGATCGTTCTAGCGGCATCGACGGCCTGAAGCTGATGGATGCCGAGAGCGTCGCCGAACTGATCGGCGGCGAGCATCCGCAGATCGTCGCGTCGATCCTCGCGCACCTCGATCGCGACCAGGCATCCGCGGTGATCGCGGCGCTCGATGTCGAGATGCAGGGCCAGGTGATCCATCGCATCGCGACGCTCGACGGGATCCAGCCGCAGGCCATGCGGGAGCTCGATTCGGCCCTCGAGAAACTGGTCGCCGGTGGCGGACGCGTCAAGCGCACCGACGTCGGTGGCGTGCGTGCGGCGGCCGAGATCCTCAATCACGTCGGCGCCGATGCGGAGGCGATCATCATCGAGAACCTGCGCTCGACCGACCCGGAGCTAGCCGACAGGATCCTCGACGCGATGGTGGTGTTCGACAACATCATGGACATCGACGACCGCGGCATCCAGCTGTTGCTGCGCGAGGTGCAGTCCGAGTCGCTGATCATCGCGATGAAGGGCGCCTCGGAAGAGCTGCGCGAGAAAATCTTCAAGAACATGTCGCAGCGCGCGGCCGACATGATGCGTGAGGACCTCGAGGCCAAGGGCCCGGTCCGGCTGTCGGAAGTGGAAGCCGAACAGAAGGCGATCCTTAAGACGGTGCGACGTCTGGCCGACGACGGCCAGTTGCAGCTCGGCGGCAAGGGAGGCGGCGATGGCTTCGTCTGAGCGGCCGAGCACTCCACCGTCGAACCGCGTCATCGCGGCCGATCGCGTGGTCGGCGTGCAGCCGTGGACCATCGGCGGCTTCGATGGCGTGGTGAGCGCCAAACCCGCCGAAGAGAAGCGCGTCCGCGCCGAACACCTGCCGACGGTCGACGAGGTCTCTGCCATCGAAACCAAGGCCCGCGAAGAGGGTTATCGTGCGGGCCTCGCCGAGGCGCGCGAGAGCAATCAACGCCTCGTGGCTCTGGTCGCTGGCGTCGCGGACTCGGTCGCGAAGATGGAACGCAAGATGGCCGAGACGCTGGTCAAGGTCGCCGTGGATCTCGCACGCCAGGTGGTGCGCGAGAGCATCTCGGTCCGTCCCGAACTCCTCGTCCCGCTGATCAGCGATGCGCTGTCCGGCATCGCGCGCACCGTCGATCCGGGCGCGGTCTATGTCAACCCTTTCGATCTGCCGCTGGTCGAGGAACGCATGGGCGAAGCGCTCACGCACGCGGGCTGGAAGGCCTTCCCCGACGAGCACATCGAACGCGGCGGCTGCCGTCTGGAATTCGCGGGCGGCCAGGTCGACGCGACCATCGCCACGCGCTGGTCCCGAGTGATGGCCCAACTGGAGCGCAACGATGCCTGGCTCGAATGACTGGAAAGCCAACGCGATCTCATCGGGCCTCGGTGCCGGCCTCAACGGACCGAGCAACGATTCGTTCGCGGGCTGGCAACGCTTCCTGACCGACCACAGCGTCGCGGTCCAGGGCATCGATCCGATGCTGCGTCACGGCCGCCTGGTCCGCATCTCGGGCCTGGTGATGGAAGCCGCGGGACTTCGCCTGCCGATCGGCAGCACCTGCCTCGTCGAGCAGCCCGGCCAGCGCCCGGCCGAGGCCGAGGTCGTGGGCTTCGCGGGCGACCGCATCTTCCTGATGCCCACCACCGACATCCAGGGTCTCGCACCCGGCGCGAAGGTCTCCGCGGTCGATCCGCGCGCGCCGGCACCGTCGTTCGGCACCAAGCTGCGGCCATGGCGTCGCAGCGAGGACAAGGCCCGCAAGATGCCGGTCGGCTGGGGCCTGCTCGGCCGCGTCGTCGACGGCGCGGGACGCCCACTCGACAAGCTCGGCCCGCTGGTCTACGACGCGGAAGCGCCGATCTCAAGCCGTCCGCTGAACCCGATCGATCGCGAGCCGATCTCGCGCACGCTCGACGTCGGCGTGCGTGCGATCAACGCGTTGCTGACCGTCGGCTGCGGCCAGCGCATGGGCCTGTTCGCGGGTAGCGGCGTCGGCAAGTCGGTGCTGCTCGGCATGATGGCGCGCTACACGAAGGCCGACGTGATCGTGGTCGGCCTGATCGGCGAACGCGGTCGCGAGGTCAAGGAATTCATCGAGCAGATCCTCGGCGAGACCGGCCTCGCACGCTCGGTCGTCGTCGCCGCGCCGGCCGACACAGCGCCGCTGATGCGCCTGCACGGCGCGGCCTATGCGACGACCATCGCCGAGTACTTCCGCGACCAGGGCAAGGACGTGCTGCTGATCATGGATTCGCTGACGCGCTATGCGATGGCCCAGCGCGAGATCGCGCTCGCCATCCACGAGCCACCGGCGACGAAGGGCTATCCGCCGTCGGTGTTCGCGAAGCTGCCGCAACTGGTCGAGCGCGCCGGCATGGGACCGAAAGCCGGCGTCAGCGGAGGCGGCGGCTCGATCACGGCCTTCTACACCGTGCTCACGGAAGGCGACGACCAGCAGGATCCGATCGCCGACGCGGCACGCGCGATCCTCGACGGCCACATCGTGCTGTCGCGCGACCTCGCCGACCAGGGCCACTATCCCGCGATCGACATCGAGCAATCGGTGAGTCGTGCGATTCACTCGCTGGTCGACGACCTGACGATGGACCGCGTGAAGAAGTTCAAGCAGCTCTACGCGCGTTATCGCCGCAACCGCGACCTGGTCAACGTCGGCGCGTACGCGGCCGGCAGCGACCCCGTGCTCGACAAGGCGATCGCGCTGCATCCAAGGATGGAAGCGTTCCTGCAGCAGAACATGCGCGAGCAGATCGACTTCGACACCAGCGCGTCCGATCTCGAGCAGATCGTCGCCTGACCCCCACACCCCTCACGTCCGGAGCGCCGCCATGCCCGAACCCAAACAACTGACCTTTCTCGAGAACCTCGCGGCCGAGAAGGCGGACGTGCAGGCCGTGCAGCTCGCGAAGGCGCGGCAGGCGCTGAATGCAGCAGAGGCGCAACTGGTGCAGCTGCAGCGCTACGAGAGCGGCTACAACCAGCAGCTCGGCGACAAGCTCGAACGCGCGATGACGATCGATGCGCTGCGCGGCCATCACCGCTTCATGCAGAACGTGGCCAACGCGGTCCGAGCTCAGGAGCTCGAGGTGGCCCGGCGACGCGCCTACGCCGATGCGATCGAGCGCGTCTGGCAGGAGACCGAGCGGAGACGCCAGGGCTTCCGCGTCATGTCGAACAAGATCGTCGAGTCCGAGCGGCTCGCCGAGGCACGTCGACAGCAGAAGAACAACGACGAATTCTCCGCACGCAAGCTGCTCCAGACCAATCTTGGCTTCTGATGAACACGACCCCAAGGAGGACCTTTCCATGATCATCGCCAGCACGAACGCCCAGCCCCTCCCTGCGTCGGGCAAGGTCGATGCGACCAGCAGTCCGACGCGAGCAGGTTCGCCGCAGGATGTCGACGCCGCGTCGGGCCAGGACGACGGCCCGGGGTTCGGCCAGATCCTCGCGCAGCGCATGGGCACGGGCAGCACGACGGACTTGCCGAAGCCCGGCGACGGCCAGACGCTGCTCGGACCGGACGGCCTGCCGCTCGCGACGACCAATGTTTTGCCGACCCAGGAGACGGTCGAACCCGAGGTGACGCCGGCGGTCAGCGGCTTCAACGTCGCGGTCCATCAGGACATCATTTCGACGACGGTGCCCGCGCGCGCGACCGACGACACGCCGGCCGGGCCAGGCGCGAAGGACGGCTCGGACACCGCGGGCAACGACCTCGCTGCGCAGCTCGCGCTAGTCTCGCAGTGGGCAGCTCTGGCGGCGCCTGCGACGACACCCGATACGAAAGGCGGCGGCGATCTCGACATCAAGGGCAGGCTTGATGCGGTTCGCGTGACGCCGTCGAAGGCGACCACCGGCCTAGCCGCGGAAGCCCGACCAGCCGCTGAACAGGCCCAGGCCGCGGTGATTCCCTTCGTCGCGTCGACCGCGCTGCAAGGACTGGATCGTAGCCTCCGTACGATCTCGACGGCCACTGCGGCGGTTACCAAGGCGGCCGATCTCAAGGCCAGGGACGACGCGGGCGTGGCGGTGGCCGGCGATCGCCTGTCGGCGGCCGAGGCGATCCTCGGCAAGGTCGATGCGTTCGGTGTCCATGGGCAGAGCGACGCGGCGACGCTGGCCAACGCCTTCGTGACGCAGGTCGCCGCGCAGGTGTCGAACGCGCAGGCCGCGGCGGCCGCGCCCCCGACCGCGACGCTGCGTGAAGCCGTCGGCACGCCGGCCTGGTCATACGAGGTCGGGCAGGCCACGCTGCGGATGGCGGCCAACGACCTGCAAGGCGCATCCCTGCGACTGAACCCCGAGCACCTCGGCCCGCTCGACGTGCAGGTGCGCGTCGACAACGGCGTGGCCCACCTGTCGTTCACCGCCGCGCACGCCGAGACCCGCCAGGCGCTCGAGTCTTCGCGGACCACGCTCGACCAGATGTTCGCGGACCAGGGCCTGAAGATCGGCGACTGCGCGGTCGGCGACTCGTCGTCACAACGACGCTTCGATGCGGACGCGGCTCGGCAGGGTGGATCGCAGCGTGACGGGAGTCGCTGGGGATCGGGGGATTCTTCGTCGAACGACAGTGCGAACTCGACCGTGACGACGACGGTCAGGCGGGCGCTGGGGTTGGTGGATACGTTCGCTTAGGCACAACCCGACTGCTACCTCAAAACGGCCCTTCCCCACGTGGGGAAAGGTTGGGATGGGGGCATCGCGCAGCGAGCGACGGAGGTGGCTAAGCGACCACCGTCGCTCGCTTCGCTCACCCCTCCCTGACCCTCTCCCAAAGGGGGAGGGAATCAACCGTACCAACGCACGATCAGGCTCTGTTTCGGCGTTCTGTTCGACGCATCGTGGTGCGCCCGCCATTTCCATAATCCATCCCATCGAAGAAGCGAACGCCACGTGCGTGCGTCCTTCGGCAGTCCTGACGTGCGTCCTCGCACGGCAGGCACTTCGACCAGCAGCCCGAGCCCACTCCTCTTCCCTTCAAAAGCCATGTCCAACGCCGCTGCCGTCCCCGCTTCCGAAGGCGCCGCTCCTGCCAAAGGCAAGAGCAAGCTCCTGATCATCCTCGTCGCCGTCTTCGCCCTGCTCGCCGCCGGTGGTGGCGGGGCCGCGTGGTTCTTCCATTCGAAGAACGCTGCCGCCGAAGCCGCCAAGGGCGAGGGTGAGGAAGGCAAGCCCGCCGCGAAGAAAGAGTCGGGCAAGCCGCCGATCTTCGTCACGCTCGAGAACTTCACCGTCAACCTCGCGGGCGGCGATCACTTCATGCAGCTCGGCCTCGTGCTGCAGGTCAAGGACGAGGAGACGGCCGAGAAGATCAAGGCCTTCCTGCCGCAGATCCGCAGCAAGGTCCTCCTGCTTTTGTCGGCGAAGACGCCCGAGGAACTGCAGGAGGCGAACGGTAAGCAGGCCCTCATCGCCGAACTGCTGGCCGATGCCCGCGAGCCGTTCCACGCCGAAGGCGAGAACGTGCAGGCCGTGTTGCTCGGCTCGATGCTGATCCAGTAAGCGATCCACCACAGCCACCTCGATCGCCCCCATGTCCGACGCCCAACTGTCGCAAGACGAGATCGACGCCCTCCTCGACGGCGTCGCTCCCGACGCCGAGGAAGCCCCCGCGTGGAGCACGCGCGGCGCGCCCTCCGGTCGCGGCCTGTCGAACGGCGTCGGTGCGGTCACCGGGTCCTTCGATGTCGCGAGCGCAGGGCGCTTCAACAACGGCCACCTGCCGACGCTCGCACTGATCAACGAACGCTTCGTCGATCTGTTCGCCAAGGCGCTCTACGTGTTCACCGGCCGTCGCGCCACGGTCAAGGCCGAGCCGGCATCGGTGATCAAGTACGCGGCCTTCGTCGCCGACCTGCCGACGCCCTCGAGCCTCAACATCGTGCGCATGGGACCTTCGTGCGGCAATGGGCTGTTCGTGTTCGATTCGGGTCTGCTGTACTTCGTCATCGACAGCCTGTTCGGCGGCAGCGGCAGCATGAGCGCGACCAAGGCCGGTCGTCACTTCACGACGACCGAGCAACGCCTCATCGGCCGCCTCTGCGAGATGGTCTTCACGCATTACGGCAAGGCCTGGGAGTCGGTTCACCCGATGCAGTTCGAGCTGGTGCGGTCCGAGTCCGAGACGCGCTTCGTAAACCTCACGGCGCCCGACGACGCGGTGCTGACCTACGGCTTCACGATCGAGTCGGGCACGTCGGTCGGGCGCTTCCAGATCTGCATGCCGCTCGACGGCATCGACCCGATCCGCGACATCATCATGCGCGAGGTGCGCGAGAAGACCGCGATCTCCGACGCCCGCTGGAGCGAACGTCTCGCCGCGCAGGTCGCCGCCGCGGAGATCGAGCTCGTCGCCATTCTCGCGTCGGTCCCGGTCACCTGCAAGGAACTGCTCGAGATGAAGGTCGGCGACGTCATCGTCCTCGACATCAAGCCCAGCATCGTCGCGTGCGCCGACGGCATCCCGGTCCTGCGCTGTCGCTACGGCAATGCCGACGGCCGCTACGCGATCCGCGTCGAGGAGGTCATCGTGCCTTCCAGCGGCGCCTGACCTTTCTTTCACCCGATCAACCGCGTCACCGGAGTCCTCATGTCCAACAACAACGTCGACGGGATCGATGCCGCAGGTGGCGGATGGGCCGCGGCAATGAATCAGCCGACCGGCACACCCGCGACCGAGCGCCTGCTCGAGAAATTCACCGATGTGCCCACCGCGAGCGCGCGCAACGACATCGAACTGGTGCTCGATATCCCGGTGCAGCTCACGGTGGAGCTCGGCCGCACGCGCGTGCCAATCAAGAACATCCTCAATCTTGCGCAGGGCTCGGTGATCGAGCTCGACGGCTTGGCCGGCGAGCCGCTCGACGTGATGGTCAACGGCTGCCTGATCGCGCAGGGCGAGGTGGTCGTCGTCGGCGAACGCTTCGGCATCCGGCTCACGGACATCATCACGCCGTCCGAACGCATCCGGAAACTCAATCGATGATTCGTCACCGGCCCCTGCCGACCACCATCCCGCTGTCGGCGCTCGCCGCGGCGACGCTGGTCGCCGTCGTGATCGCGCTGATCAGCGCGCTGCTGATGGACGATGCGCAGGCGCAGGTCGCGGCGACGGCTGCCGTGCCTGCGACGACCGGCGGCTCACCGTTCCTCGCGATGATGCAAGGCCTTGTCGGCCTCGTGATCGTGATCGGCGTCATCTTCGCTGCGGGCTGGCTGATGAAGAAGATCGGACCGCGCACGCGTTCGAGCGGCGTGGTCCAGGTCGTGGGAGGAGCTTCGGTCGGCCCGCGCGAAAAGGTCGTCGTGGTGCGCTTCGGCGGCCAGACGCTGCTGCTCGGCGTAGCCCCCGGACAGGTCTCGTTGCTGCACACGGTAGTAGCCGGCGAGCCGATCGAGGACACGACCATCGACACGGCCACACCCCGCTTCGTCGATCGCCTGCGCGCGGCGCGGAGCAAGGCATGAGTTTCCTCTGGACGATCGCGACGCCGTGGCGCCGCGTCAGGCTCGGCTGCTCGCTCGCCGTCCTCGCCGGACTCGCGATCGCGCTGCTGCATCCGTCGATCGCACTGGCTCAGCAGAGTGGCGGGCTGTCCGCGATGCCGGCCCTGACGTCGACGCCGACAGCGGGTGGCGGGCAGAGCTACTCGCTGTCGCTGCAGCTGCTGGTGCTGCTGACGGCGCTGACCTTCCTGCCGGTCATCCTGCTGCTGATGACCGCGTTCACGCGGATCATCATCGTGCTCTCGCTGCTGCGTCACGCGCTCGGCACGCAGAGCTCGCCGCCGAACCAGGTGATGGTCGGCCTCGCGCTGTTCCTCACGCTGTTCGTGATGACGCCGGTGGCCGACAAGATCTACGAGGACGCGTACCTGCCGTTCTCGAAGTCGCAGATCTCGCAGGACGAAGCGTTGAAGCGCGCCGAAGGTCCGATCAAGGCCTTCATGCTGAAGCAGACCCGCGAACCCGATGTCGCTCTGTTCATGAAGCTGGCGAACGCGCCCGACGTCGCGAACCCGTCCGACGTGCCGTTGAAGGTGTTGATCCCTGCCTTCGTGACCAGTGAGCTCAAGACCTCGTTCCAGATCGGTTTCATCGTCTTCGTGCCGTTCATCATCATCGACCTCGTGGTCTCGAGCGTGCTGATGTCGATGGGCATGATGATGCTGTCGCCGACGCTGATCTCGCTGCCGTTCAAGCTGATGCTGTTCGTGCTGGCAGACGGCTGGACCCTACTCATCGCGTCGCTCATCAAAAGCTTTCAATGAACTCGGAAGCCGTCCTCTCCATCAGCCAGAACGCCCTCGAAACCGCGATTATGGTTTCAGCCCCGCTGCTGTTGACCGCGCTCGTCATCGGCCTCGTGGTCAGCATCCTGCAGGCGGCCACACAGATCAACGAAGCCACGCTGTCGTTCATCCCCAAGCTGCTGGGCGTGTTCGCGGCGACCGTGATCGCCGGTCCGTGGATGGTGCAGACGCTGGTGGACTACATGCAGCGGCTGTTCACGAGCATCCCGTACGTGATCGGATAAGCACGGTCTGTCGCCCCCTTTTTGCGGCGGGAGATCAATACAGACATGTTCCAGTTCACCGACACGCAACTGCTCACCTGGCTCGCCGCCGTCGTCTATCCCTTCGTGCGCATCGCGGCACTGATCGGCACGGCGCCGATCCTCAGCGATCCGTCGGTCCCGCGTCGCATCAAGGTCGGCCTCGCGATCTTCGTCACGATCCTCGTCGCGCCCGGTATCGAAGCGGTCCCCAACGTCCAGCTGATGTCCGGCGAAGGCTTCCTCCTGATCACGCGCCAGCTCCTGCTCGGCGCCGCGATGGGTTTCGCGATGCGGCTCGCGTTCGCGGCGATCGAATACGCGGGCGACGTGATCGGCTTCCAGATGGGCCTCGGCTACGCGACGCTGCTCGACCCCGAGACCAACGACCAGACGCCGCTGCTCGGCAGCCTGCTGCGCTACTTCGCGTCGCTCGCGTTCCTGGTCGCGAACGGTCCGCTGCTGATGATCGCCGGGGTCTCCGAGAGCTTCCGCGGATTGCCGATCGCCGGCAGCGGAGGGCTGTTCGGCGACTTGCAGAGCCTCGTGATGCAGGGCGCGACCGTCTTCAGCCTCGCACTGCACATGGCCATGCCGGTGATCGCGGCGCTGCTCGTCACCAACGTCGCGCTCGGCGTCATGACCCGCGCCGCGCCGCAGCTCAACCTGTTCTCGATCGGCTTCCCGATCACGATCACGGTCGGGCTGCTCGTCCTCGTGATCAGCATGCCGGCCGTGCTCGGCATCGCAGAAAGCGCGCTGGCGGAGACGGCTGGGCGGCTGTTGCGCTGAAGCCTCGACTCCGCCGCGTAGTCACCCGCTTGACGTTCGCATCACGCATCACGCATCGTTCATCATTCATGGCTCCGAGATCGGCGGTCCAGATGCGGACAACACTGAACATCGATGAAGACGTGCTGACCACGGCGCAATTTCTGGCGCGGCAGAGCGAGCGATCCGTCGGCCAGGTCACCAGTGACCTGGCAAGGCAGGCGCTGCGTGGATCCGATCTGGACTCGACGACTCGAAGCGCAGCGGCTCCGCATGCAATCACGTCGCTGGAAAAAAACTCAAGCGCCTGGGATTGGTTCCCTTCAACGCACCGGAGGGCGGCATCGTGACCGACAACCTGGTCCGCGCGATCCGCGATTCCGAAGGCGTTCGACCCGGATGGTCACGTTGCTCGGCGCGAACATCCTCATCGCAATTTGCGCTGGTCTGCACGAAAATCATCTTGCCGCGGCACTCTGGTTCTCGAAGAATACCGGTGACGGATGGGCGAGTTGCCCGCTGACACAAAACGGCACCCTCCGCATCGTGAGTGCGCCTGCCTATCCGAACAGACGCCCTGTCGCACGGATCGTTGCCCAGTTGCAATCGATGTTCGACGCAGCCGAACACCACTTCTGGAAAGACGACATCAGCATCGCCGATGCCTCGAAGTTCAATCGCGACGGAATCGTCGGCCACCATCAGTTACCGATATCTATCTGCTTGCCCTCGCTGTCCCGCATGGCGGTCGCCTGCTCACCAACGACGGCGGTGTTTCCCTGAACATCGCCTCCGGCGCCACGAAGGCGAACCTGATCGGGCTTCGAGCGCGCCGAGCGGCCGTGGGTCGTCGCCTACTTCGCTCCTTCTGCCAGCCGACGTCCCACCGACACTGCGTACGGCGCGGGCCGCGCCAACAGCACCGGATCGGCCGACGGCTCGATGCCGGTCGGTGGCACCAGTGGGATGAAGGTAGTTCTGTCGCACGCACCGCCCTGCGCGGCTTCGACCTGATCGATCACCGACTTCCCGGCAGTGATCACCGGACGACTGTCGGGCCATGTACGGGTCGGATCGGTCAGCTGATCGTCTTTCGCGGCGAGTTGCGGCTTGAAGTCGAAGGCTACCGGCTGGGGCGCCACCCGCTGCCGCAATTCGCCGGCGAGGAAGTCGTCGGGGAGTGTCTTGATCTCTTCTTCGATCAGCCCTACGGTGCCCCTCTCGGGCACGAACTGTCAGCGCACGAACTGGCTTTCGTGCTTCGCGTTGATCAACTCGAATACGTTGGTACTCCAGTAGTTGACGCTCGCGTCACTCGCCGGGATCGGCGCCTTCGCGAGCGAGGCCCCCTTTGATCAGCGTCTCAGGGTTGGCTTCGTTGAAGGCCTTGAGCTTCTCGGGATCGGGCTTGCCGAACAAGCCTTCGAGCGCATCGACCTGGGCTTCGGCCTGGGTCGCCTGCGCTTGTCCGGTGGTGGGCAGACCCGCTGCGATGAAGGCGGCGAACGCAGCGAATGTGCACCCATGGTTCATGTCGATCCCAATCGATGATGTTTTGCGGCTCAGACGCCGTGGTCTTTCAGCCAGTTATGCGCCAGCTTGGCCGCGTAGGTCGCGGCCATCTTGTCGTATGTCGGTCGGCAGTCGGCGTTGAAGCCGTGGCTGACGTTGGGGAACACGACGATCTCGGAACCGCTGCCCGAACTGGCGAGGCCGACCGTAGTAAGCGACCGCGGCCTTCAGCTTCGGGTTGTAGTGCGCGTATTCCCACGCCGCGCGACCGCCCCAGCAGAAGCCCACCAGACCGAGGCGCTCGACGTTACCGTGCCCGCTCGCCTTCGCGAACGCGACCGCCGCGTCGAGGTCGCCGTTGACCTGCGCGTCGGGCACTTTCGCGACGACGTCCGACAGAATCTGGTTGATGTCGGTCATCTTCGACACGTCGCCCTGACGTGCGTACATCTCGGGCGCGATCGCGTAGTAACCCAGCTTCGCGTAGCGGCGGCAGACGTCCTTGATGTGTTCGTGGACACCGAAGATCTCCTGCACGATCAGCACCACCGGAAACTTGCCGCCGCTGGCCGGCATGGCGCGATAGCCGGGGACTTTGCCGTCGGCGACCGGGATGGAGATTTCGCCAGCCACCAGCCCGCGATCGTCCGTGCGAATCGCCTGCGCCAGCACCGGATTCGACGCGACCGCGAAGCCCGCAGCGAGCAAGGTCACGACGAAGCCGCGGCGCGTGAAGCCCTCCGGCTTCGCGTCGACGGCGGGGTTCTGAAAATCGAGCGGCTTGGTGCCGTCGTCCATCAGTTTCATGTCGGTGCCTTCAGGAAGGAGAGAACGAAAACGCGGAGAGTTATTCGTGCGTGCCGAGCAACGCGGCACGCAGCTTGCGCAGGCCGGTCGTCATCGCGAGGCGCTCGGTCGAGTCGCACTGCGTCGCGCAAGCCACGCTCTCGTGGACCGCGTGCGCGCGCTCTCGCAATGCGATCCCGGCACGCGTGAGCGAAATCACGACCGAGCGATCGTCGCTGGCGCTGCGTACGCGATCCACGAGGTCGAGCGCCTTGAGTCTGCGGATCAGCGGCGCCAGCGTGCCGGAGTCGAGCGATACCTGCTCGCCCAACTGACCCATGGTCAGGGTGGCGTGCTGCCAGAGCGCCAGCATCACGATGTATTGCGGATAGGTGCGCCCGAGATCGACCAGCAGCGGCCGACAGATCCGCGTCATCGCCAGCGACGTGCTGTACAGCGCGAAGCACGGCTGTACATCGAGATGCAGGCCGCCGGCGCGACGCGCGGCGGCGGTACGGGACAGGGGCTTTGCCATGAAAGGGCCGTGGCCGGGTTTTGACGCGTTCGCAGGTATTTGGTCCGGTTATCTTTTACAAACGATATTTCAGCTTGATCTGCGTGTGGCTTCTCGCGACCCCGAGCGCCGCTTTTCGGTCGCCGCTAGCACGCGTCGAGCGATGAAACCCCGTAAGCATCCATTTGCGCCTCGAACCTCGCGACGTCATGGGCCAGGATCACCAGATCGTGCCTCTTTCCGTCGCGATCCTTCGCGTGGTCGTGCAGCAACGCCTCGGGCTTGAAGCCCATCGTCTGGAAGACCGCGATCGCACCCTTCTGGTCGACCGTCATCTGCGCGACCAGCTTCTCGAGGCCTAGATCGACCGCGAGTCCGAAGCAGGCCTTCATCAACTGGCGACCCAGGCCCCTGCCGCGCATCGACGGCGCGAGCAGCACACGCAGTTCGCCGACGTGGCTCGACCACGATCGCGGATCGCGGACGATCGTCGCGCTGCCGACGATCGCGTCGCCGTGCAGGGCCAACAGGTTGACGAGCGTGTCGCCGCCCGCCTCGGCGACCCACGCTGCGATCACCTTCGGCTCACTGATGTCGCGCGGGAGGAAGAGCAGGTCGTGCGCCGGGATCGCTTGCGCGAACGCGAGCAGCGCGGCCTCGTCGCCCGCCGCCATCCTGCGCAGCGTGAGATCGATGCCGTCGCAGACGAGCGTGCGCGGAAAGGAGGAGATCATGTCGAACGCTCCGAGAGCCACGAATCGAGTTTCGGCCACAGCCGCTTGACCGCGCCCATGCCGGCCGCGACGCTGACGTGGCCGCCCTTCAGCACCACCTCTTCCTTGTCCTTCGAGCCGATGCCCGCGATCAACGGCTTCGCCGCGTCGTAGGGAACGATGTGGTCGTGCTGGGCCAACACGTGCAGCACCGGCTTCGTGATCATTCCAAGGTCGACGCGCTGACCACCGATGCGCAGTTCATTCCTGTAGAGCCGGTTCTCCCACATCAACTCCTTCACGGTCTGCCGGAAGTATTCGCCGGCCAGCGGCAGCATCTCGTTGGACCAGCGATCGAACATGCGGTACGACTTGATGAAGTCGTCGTTGTCGAGCTTGTCCCAAAGCTGGGCGATGCCGGCCGTGCGCGACGCGGGACGCAACAGGTCGAAGGCCGAGAACAACATCTCGGGCGGCGCGTTGCCGAGCGTGTCGACCAGGCGATCGACATCGAAGTAGCGTCGGTCGCTCCAGCTGCTGAACAGCTTCATCTGGCTGAAGTCGATCGGGGTCGTGAAGAACACGTAGTTCTTCGCCGGACCGTCGGGATGCGTGGCCGCATACATCGCCGTCAGCACGCCGCCCATGCAGTAGCCGAGGACCGAGACGTCCTCCTCGCCCGACGCGCGTTGCACATGGCGCACGCAGTCGGGGATGAAGTCGAGCACGTAGTCTTCGAAACGCAGGTTCTTCTCGTCGGCGCGCGGCGGATTCCAGTCCATCACGTAGACGTCGTAGCCCTGCTTCAACAGGTACTCGACCATGCTCTGGCCCGGCGCGAGGTCGAAGATGTACGCGCGGTTGGTGGTCGCCATCACCATCAGCAACGGCACGCGATACACCTCGTCGGCCATCGGGTGGTAGTGATACAGGCTGAGCGTGCCGCGGCGCAGGATCTCTTCCTTCGGCGTTGTGCCGACCGTCGGGGCGCCGGCCGTCAGGAACTCGAGGCCCTTGATGTTGCGCTGGATCGCGCGCTCGATCTCGCCGCGGAAAGAGGCCGGATCGGGCAGTCCGGCAGTCGGCGGCGCGGTCGCGCTCATCGCTTCGCCCTGCGCGGCTTCTCGACCACGGGCTCGGGCGGCAACGCCGGACGCCTCGTGCGCGGCACCTTGGCGACCAGCGTCTTCGCGACACCGGCCCCCGCCGGATCGACCAGGTGTTCGAGCAGCGAGTTCATGCGGATCAGCCGCGACTCGATCTGCGACAGCCGCTCGCCGAGCGCGGAGACCTCGGCACGCGACGGCAGGTTGACCGCGGTCAGGTAGCGGCCCATCAGCTCGGCAACGGTTTTCTGCGCTGTCAGCGTGGTACCCATGACGCCGTGCATGCCCTGGGCGAACTCCGACGAGCCCAGCGTCTGGCCCGCGACGTCGTTGACGCCCTTCTCCCACTGCGCGACGGCGTCGCGCCACAACGCCATCGGGTCGAGGGGCAATGTGCCGGCCATGGAGCCTCCTGTTCGATTGCCGCGGAAGTCGTGCGCTCCGCTGGCGGGGACGATCCTGTCCGAGCGGATGCGTCGCGTCAATCGGTCGCGCTGCGGAGATCGGCGAATCTAGAATGCGCTGCGCATGCACGCGAACGACCTGCGCTCCCTACGACGAGGTTCAGATGACGACGGAATACGAGCTCGCCCTGGCGTTCGGCGCGATCGGCGCGTTGCTGATGGTGATCAGCAACCTGATGAAGCAGATGGTGGCGCTGCGGCTCTTCGCGCTCGGCGCGAACAGCCTGTTCATCGTGCAGGCGACGCTGGAGCAGAACTGGATCTTCTGCGGACTGCAGACGGCGCTGCTGCTGATCAATGTCTATCGATTGTGGACGTTGCGGCAGTTGCTGCTGTCGCTTGAGCAGGCCAACGCGGACACCTCGATCAAGGACTGGCTGCTGCCGCAGATGAAGAAGAAGAAGTTCAAGGCGGGTACCGTCTTGTTCCGAGCGGGCGAGCCGGCGAAGGAGCTCTTCTACATCCAGAGCGGCACGATCCATTCGCCCGAACTCGCGCAGTCGCTCGGACCGGGCAACCTGGTCGGCGAGGTCGGCATGTTCTCCGAGGACCACACGCGGGCGGCGACGGTGATCTGCGAGACGGACTGCGTCTTCTATACGATGGTCGACGAGGCCGCGTTCCTGCTGTACGTCCAGAACCCGCAGATCGGCTTCTACCTGATGCGCCTGATCATCGGCCAGCTGCGCGGCGAACTGCAGCGCCGGCCACTGGCTCCGTCGCTCGCGAGCGAGTGACGAAGCGGAAGCGACCGACTACTTCAGCATCGCCAGATACGCGATGAGGTCGGCACGCTGCTGCGCGTCGGCCACGCCGGAGAACGGCATGACGTTGCCGGGGATCGCGGCCGCCGGATTGGTCAGGTAGGTGTCGAGGGACTTGGCGTCCCACGAATAGGCCGTGCTCTTCATCGCCCGGCTGTAGCGGAAGCCCTCGAACGAGCCGACCTTGCGGCCGACCGCGCCCTTCAGGCTCGGCCCGGCGCCGTTGCTGCCGTCGATCGAATGACAGACGGTGCATTGCGCGAAGACTTCCTTGCCCGCGGCGGCGTCCTGGGCGTGGACGCCGCTTGCGACCAGGAGTGCGACCGCAGCGAGGGAGGCGTGGATGATGTTCACGAGATTTCCTTGAAGAGAGATTCGACGCTCACAGCATCCGCGGACGTTCGACGTAAGACGCCATGTCGTCGCCGACCCGCAGCGCCATCGCGGCGAGCGGCCCGGTCGGGTTGTAGCCTGCGTTGTGCGCGAAGGTCGAGGCGCCGACGACGAAGAGGTTGTGCGCATCCCAGTGCTGGAGGTGCGGGGACACCACGCTGGTGTGCGGATCGCTGCCCATGATTGTGCCGCCGGTGATGTGCGTCGACTGATAGATGCGGCTGTCGAATGGCGACGTGATCGGACCGGGCGGGCTGACGATATCGGCCCCGACCGCCTTCGCGATGCCCTGGATCTTGGTCATGATGAAGCGGTGCATCTTCAGCTCGTTCTCGCGCCAGTCGAAGTTCATGCGGATCAGCGGCTGGTCGTACGCGTCGGCGTAGTTGGGATCGAGGTCGAGGTAGTTCTCATTGTGCGGATAGCAGCTCCCCTGCGAGCCGATCGCCATCGAGTGCTGGTACCAGTCGGCATTGGCCTTCTTCCAGCCCGAACCCCAGCGCGGCGTGCCGGGCGGCAGGCGCCGTGTCTTGATCGGGCGGCCGCCGAAGTTGCTGCAGTTGATGCCAGCCCCACCGATGAAGTCCATGCCGGTGTGGTCGAAGTTGTCATTGTTGAACTCATCCATGTAGACCTGCGTGCTGCCGGTCGCGAAGTACGGGTTCATCCACTTGTCCTTCATGAACAGGTTGACGCCGCCGTTGACCTGGTAGCAGAAGTTCTTGCCGACGACGCCGCTGTTCTTCGCGGGATCGTAGGGCCTTCCGATTTTCGAGGTCAGCAGCAGCTTCGTGTTGCTCATCGTGAACGCGCCGAGCATGACCACATCGGCGGGCTGCTCGTACTCCTGCCCGGTCAGCAGGTCGACGTAATGCACCCCGGTGACCTTCTTGCCGGCCGCGTCGTACATGAGGCCGAGCACGTGGCAATGCAGCCGCACCTCGAAGCTTTTGCGTTCCTTCAGCATCGGATACAGCAGCACCTCGGGCGACGCCTTGGCCTTGGCCTCGCAGATGAAGCGCTCGCAATGACCGCAGTACTGACACGCGCCGAGCTTCTGTCCGTCGGGGTTGGTATAGGCCGCGGAACTGTTCGCGGCGGGCGTCGGGAACGGCTTGTAGCCGACCTTCTCGGCCGCGGCCTTGAAGGTCAGTCCGGCCTCGGTGTACTCGAGCGGCTGCTGTGGATACTCGCCGTCGCGCGGCGCCTCGTAGGGATTGCCTCCCGCCTGGATCGTGCCGTTGATGTTGCCGGCCTTGCCCGCGAGTCCGAAGAGCTTCTCGAACAGTTCGTGATGCGGTCGCAGCTCGGCATAGGTGACGCCCCAGTCCTGCAGCGGCACGTTGGTCGGGATGATCTGCTTGCCGTAACGCGTCTCGTAGCGCGTCTTGATCGCCATGTCGTAGTCGGACCAGCGCCACGTGTGGCCATTCCAGTGATTGGCCGCGCCGCCGAGGCCTTCGCCGGGCAGGAAGGCTTCCATCCAGCGCACCGGCAACGCGGTGTCCTTGCGGTCGTAGCGCAGCGTGTAGGTCTGCACCGACCAGTCCTGCACGAGGCCCTGGTGCACATCCCAGCGCAACTCGTCGCGCTGGCTGGGCAGCTTGGCTTCGGCGCCCTTGCTGTGATCGCCGCCGCGTTCGAGGATCAGCACCTCGATGTTCTTGTTCGTCAGTTGTCGCGAGGCGAGGCCGGCGGTGAGTCCGCCACCGATCATCACGACCGTCTTGCCGGGGAGCTTCTTGATCATGATCGGTTCCTCAGCTGAAGTCGGCGATCGACTTTGGACCGCGGGAGCCGGGGAAGGGCTTACCGCGGTATTGGACCATGTTGATGGTGTTGGTCGCAGGCAGTCCGGGGTAGCCGATCATCTTCCAGAACACCTTGTTGTAGTTGCCGCCATAGACCGGATCGGAGAAGCAGGCTTCCGAGAACAGCGGGTAGACGAGGTCGTTGAACCAGGCGTTGAGCGGCAGCCGCTCGTTGGCGACCTTGCCGGTCGACAGGTCGGTCAGGAATTGGTCACCCTGCGCAGGCGTGATCTGGTCGAAGGGCTTGCCGTACTGCGCGGTGCAGGCTTCGTTGGCGGCTTCGATGCCGGCCTTGAACCACTGCTCGGGCGTGAGCGGTAACTGATAACCCTGCTGCGGCTTGCCCGCCATCCACGGGCCGCGCGAATAGCGCTTGAGGCCGCGGCCGAAGTCGCCCGCGAGCTGACGGTCGATGTAGATCGGCAGGCCGCAGTCGACGCCGTTCGGCGTGAGGTCGTCGGCCGGACACATGATGTTGACCATCGTCTCGATGAACGCGGCTTCGTCTTGGCTGAAGCAGACATAGCCGAAGACGGGATCAGCCGTGGGCACGGCGGCCGCGGGCGCGGCCTGCGCCGGCAGGCTCGCCGCCACGACACCAGCCGCGAGGCCCTGCGTGAAGGGGATGGCACTGGTCGCCGACGCGACGCTCTTGAGGAAATGGCGACGCCTGCTGACGTCGACGGCCGGGTCGCTCGGGTTCTTGTGCATGGCTGGATTCCTGGCTGACCGCGGCTGGGAACGGACCGGTTCGTTGGAACGGAACGGGCCGGGATGAAACGTCGTCCACCACACAGATCGACGGGGTACCGGAGTGTGCCACCACATTCGAAGCTTGCTGTCCGCAGTGTTTGGTGCGGTTCGTGACAGTCGGACGCGCGGACGATCGGCCGCTTGCGCAATCTTGGGCAACGCCTGGTCGGAGCATCCCGACTGCATGGAGAAGCACGTGTTCGGACTCACCACGCTGGGCTTCATCCATACCGTCACCAGCCTCGTCGCCGTGGCGGCGGGCATCGTCTTCCTCCTGCGCGACCGCGAGATCTCTCCGCGCAATCGCGCGGGCATGACCTACCTCGTGATGACGGTACTGACCTGCGTGACCGGCTTCGGCATCTTCCAGCACGGAGGCTTCGGCAAGCCGCACCTGCTCGGGAAAATCACGCTGGTGGTGCTGGCTCTTGCAGGCATCGCGGGGCGCCGCGCGTTCGGACGCGCGTCTGCGTATGTCGCGACGATCTCGTACTCGCTCAGCTTCTTCTTCCACGTCATCCCGGGCGTGACCGAGACCACGACGCGACTGCCGCTCGGTGCACCGCTGTTCACCAGCCTTGACGACCCGGCGCTGCAGGCCATCATCGGCGCCTGCTTCGTCCTGTTCCTGATCGGCGTCTTCGCACCGGTCCGCCGTCTACGCGCCGACGCACCGCTGCCGATGGGCGTCACCGCCGCCTGACGGGGCGGTGCTTTACTAGAACAAGTAGACGCAATCGGGCGCGTTGTAGTCGGGACCGTGGCATTTGCCGTCGCGCGTGGGGCTAGGCGGAGCGCCGACGACGGCGCAGCCACCCAGGGCCGAGGTGGTGAACATCAGGAACAGCAGGGTCGCTATCGAACGTCGCATGGTGGTCTCGGGTGGGGTACATCGCAAACTGCTTGCACGAGCTACTGCGTGCTAGTCTGCCCGGCTCCTGCTGCCGGACTCCTCCATGACCCCACGCCACTTGCTCGCACTGGGCACTCTCGCCCTCGCCGTCATCGCCGCACCGGTTCACGCGCAAGGCAATTCCATCAAAGGCATGCTCGGCAACGCGTCCGACGCGGCACTCGACAAGCTGTCGCAGCCGGGCGCCTTCTCCGCGGACTCGGCCATCAAGATCGTGCTGCCGGGCCAGGCCGAGAAGCTCAGCGGACTGATGAAGCTGACCGACAAGGCCGGCCTTACGAACGACATCTCCGGAAGCCTCAACCACGCGGCCGAGCAGGCCGCATCCGAAGCCAAGCCCATCTTTCGCAGCGCCATCGACAAGGCCTCACTGAACGATGCGGTGACGATTGCAATGGGCGGCAACACGGGCGCTACCGACTACCTGAAGAAGACTTCGGGTCCCGAGATCGCGGCCAAGCTGCTGCCGCTCGTCAAGGCCGCACTCGACAAGTCCGGCGTACTCAAGAACGCCTCGACGCTGTCGTCGATCGGGTGGGACGAAAAGAAGCTGACCGACTACGTCACCGGCAAGACCTCGGACGGCATCTTCACGTATGTCGGCCGCGAGGAGACCAAGATGCGCGCGGACCCGATGAGCACCGGCAAGGAGATGCTGAAGGGCCTCAAGTTCTAGGAAGCATCGTGATCCACGACAGCACGCCCCACACATCGTCGCAGAGCAGTGCGGACGCGAGCCCAGAGACCGTGACGGCGATGAGTAGCAGCGGCGCTACCCAGAGACCCAGATAGGCCCTGCGGCCGCTCACGCGGACCCCTCGCGATCCATCACGCGTGCTGCCTTCCTTCGGCGGTGCCTGGCGATCCAGAGATGGACGCCGCCGCCCGGCACGATAGCGTCGCGACATCGAGCGCGGCCCAGATGATCTTCAGCGGCATGCCGCCGTAGTTGCCTTAGTGCAGCGGCCGCGAGACCAGCAGGATTGTCGGATACCACGGCAGGTCGCGGCTGTCGGTCACGACGGCGGTCTGCGCGTCGACCAGCACCGGCTCGAACAGGCGCGACGTCAGCGGCGCGTCACCGCGCATGAAGACGCCGTAGCGATGCGGGCTCGACGACGGCCGGCTTGCCTTGGCAGGCCGCCATCATCGTGGCCATCTCATGCGACTTCCAGGGTTCGAGCAGCAGCAGCTCGGCCCACGTGTTGACCACACCGGTCAAACCCACCACGGCCACCAGATCAGGCGACGCACCAGCGCGTCAGAAGGCCAGGGTCGCCGAAGCCGTGAAGACCCGCGGTGCGCCGAGGACGAGGTAGCGGGCACCGGGGTATCCACCGACCCAGACCTACTGGTCCATCAGGTCGAGGCTGCCGAACAGGCCGACCCGCCCGCCGCGCGCGACCTGACTACCCGCACAAGGTGCCTTCAGGCTAACGGCCGACGCATCGGCCCTCGCGTTGACGAGGACGGTCTTGAGCTTCTGCGGCTCGGTCCCGCGTCGATGTGGACTCGAAGGCCCCGCGCCTCATTCGATCGCCCACCGTGGCGTCCGCGGGACGATCTGGCGGCGATGCTTCATGCACTTCCGCATCAATCGTCGCTAAGCCGCTGACGCGAAAAGCTGCGTGCTAACATCCGCGCGCTCTTCCGGACGGGTGTCACATGCAGGCCGAAACGTCGCGTCCCGTTCTCCGAACCGTTTGCTTCAGCGAGTCCATGCACGATCGACCTGACGGTGCGCTCCGTATCCTCATCGTCGACGACCGGTTGACCGATGCTTCCGCGTGGACCGATGCCGCGGTCCTGCTCGATTCCCGCTTGCTGGTGCGTTGCGTCGACAGCGCGGCCTCCCTCCAGGAAGCCGTCCTCGAAGGGTCATGGGCGAGCGTGCTCTGCATACAGAATCCGGTGCGCCTTTCGGTCAGCGCCGTCCTTGCGATGACCCAGGTTCTCGACCCCATGCCCGCGGTCCTGCTCTATCCCGAGATCCGCTCGGACGGCGACCGCCGCACCTGGCTGGCCGCGATGCTCGACGGCAGCGCGCGGCGTGCCGGGCCGCCCGTGCCGGGCGTGCAGTTCGACCTGGATCTGGGCCCGATCGAAGTGCCTTTGACCCTCGGCATCCCGGTCTCGATGACCAATCCCGACCTCGAGGCGATGCGCGCACTGCGCGAAAGCGAGGAGCGTTTCCGCACGCTGACCGAGATCGCACCCGTTGGCATCTTCCTGACCGACGCCGACCAGCAGTGCGTGTACGTCAACGAACGCTGGGCCGAGATCACCGGTGTTCCCGCCGTCGAGGCGCGCGGTCTGGACTGGCGCGTCTGCCTGCAGACGCAAGGAGCCACGCTGCAGGCGACGTCGTTGTTCGCCGCCGATCCCACGATGCCGCTGACGTTCGAGAACCCGATCGAGAAGGGCAGCAAGACGTCGTGGGTGATCGGTCAGATGCGGCCCTATCGCGACACGCGCGGCACGATTATCGGACACCTCGGCGTCATCACCGACATCACCGACCGCAAGAGCGCCGAGATCGCGCTGCAATCGTCCGAGCAGCGGCTGCGCGACCTGTCGACGCACATGACCTCTTCCGAGGAACGGCAGCGCGCGCAGATCGCGCGCGAGATCCACGACGACATCGGCAGTTCGCTCACGGGCATGAAGATCGACCTGCTGCGGGTCAAGCAACTGACAACGCAGATTCCAGAGGTGCAGGAGAAGATCGCGGCGTTCAATCGCCTGCTCGACTCGACGGCCGCGGCCAGCATCCGCATCGCCAAGGCCTTGCGGCCCAGCATCCTCGACGACGGCATCGTGCCCGCGATCGAGTGGCAGCTGCGCGAGTTCTCGAAGCGCATGGACATCGACACCGAATTCGCCGAGCCCGAGCGTGAACCGAAGCTGACCCCGGACCAGTCGATCGCGTTGTTCAGGGTCGTGCAGGAAGCGCTCAACAACGTGGCCAAGCACGCGCAGGCCAGGCACGTCGACGTGGTGCTGTTCACGCGTGCCGACGAACTGACGCTCGAGATCCGCGACGACGGCAAGGGACTGCCGCGCGATCCGGCCGGCGGACGGGTCGAGCGTCGCGGCGCCTTCGGCATTTCGGGCATGCGCGAACGCATCGCGTCGCTCGGCGGCTGGATGGACATCACGGGCGCCCCCGGCAAGGGAACGACGGTGATGGTCGGCATCCCGATGCAGACGCAACAAGCGGCGGCCGCGTCGTGACGATCCGCGTCATCGTCGCCGACGACCACCCACTTCTGCGCGCGGGACTCATTTCGGTGCTCAACGCGTCGTCCGACCTGCGGGTCGTCGGCGAGGCCGGCAACGGTGCAGAGGTCCTGCGATCGATCCGCGACGTCGCCTTCGACGTGCTTCTGCTCGACGTCTCGATGCCCGGCAAGAGCGGACTCGACCTGATGCGCCAGATCCGCAAGGACAACCCGCGCCTGCCGATCCTGATCGTCAGCTCGCACCCCGAAGATCAGTACGCGCTGCGCGCCATCAAGGCCGGCGCCTCTGGCTACGTGACGAAGATGAGCGCGCCGGCGGACCTCGTCACGGCCGTGCGTACGGTATCGAACGGTCGCAAGTTCATCACGCCCGCACTGGCCGAGCTGCTCGCGGATCACGTCGAGCGGCCCGACGACGGCACACCGCACGAGAGCCTGTCGGATCGCGAGTTCCAGACCCTCAAGATGATCGCGGCCGGCCACTCGCTGACGCACATCGCCGAGGTGCTGTGCATCTCGGTCAAGACCGTCAGCGTCTACCGCTCACGCGTGCTCGAGAAGATGCGGATGAAGAGCAACGTCGAGTTGACGCGCTATGTGGTCGAGCGAGGGTTGACGGACGAAGTGTGACTGTGTCATCCCGGCGCAGGCCGGCACCCAATTGAGGTTCCAGTCAGATCAGGCCCCGGCCTGTGCCGGGACATCCGTTAGAGATAGTCGAACAGCGTCTTGTTGCCGATCGTCGCGAAGGTCTTCTGCGCGGCCGACAGGGCGGCGGTCTGCTTGGCGAGTTCTGCGGCGGCGCTCGCGTAGTCGGTGTCCTGCAGGTCCGACAGGCGGGACTTCCCTGCGGTGTCCGCCGCGCTGGCGCTCGTGCCGATCGCATCCAGCTCGTTCTGCTTGACCCCCACGCCCGCACGCACGCTCAGCGTGTGGTTGAGCGCGTTGTCGACGTTGGCCAGCGCGCTGGTCAGCCCGCTTGAGATGCGGGCGAGTCCCGCCGCACCACCGCTGTTGCCGCTCAACAGGTTCGCCACGGTCTGCAGCGTCTGGAAGACGCTCTGCCTGGTGGCTGGGGCGACCGCGAACTGGTCGCCGGCAGCCGGCGTGCCGCTGATCGTGAACTGCGCGCCATCGACGGTGATCGAGTGGCCGCTGGTGTAGGCATTGCCGGTCGTGTTCGGCGCGCCGACCAGCGCGTTGGTGGTCGTGTCGGTCACCTGATAGGTCGTGACGCCGCCGCTCACCGCGAACTGCACGCTGTAGCCGTGGCCGGTCAGCGCGGACGGCGTGACGACCTGGCCGACGTCGACGATGCCGGTGCCGGTGTTGCTCGTGGACGGGGCGATCGTGAAGACGCCATTGCCCGAGCTGACGCGATTGAAGACATCGGCGCCATTTTCGGTGCTCTGGATCTGGCGCGATGCGGAGACCTGGATCGTGCGGCTGCCGTCGTCGCCTGAATAGGCCACGCCGTTGCCGGTCTGCGTGAACGGGACCGTGCCGTTGTTGTAGCCCGCGAACAGGAAATGGCCGTCGCCGTCCTTGGAGTTGGCGAGCGACAGGAGCGCATCAAGCCGGCTCTTGAGCTCGACCCCGAGCGACGCGCGATCGCTGTCGGACAGCGCGCCGTTGTTGGCCGAGACGATGGTTGTGCGCACGCTCTGCAGCAGGTCGCCGACCTGGCCGAGCGTCGAGTCGGTCTGCCCGAGCAGTTGCGTCGCCGTCTGCTGGTTCGAGATGTACTGGCTATTGGTCGCGAGGCTGCTGGTGGTGCGCAGGATCTCGGACGCGGCGATCGGATCGTCGGACGCCGTGTTGACGCGCTTGCCGGTCGACACCTGCGTCTGCGCCTTCGACAGGTTCTGCTGCGCGAGGTTGATGGCCGCGAGGCCACGATCGAACAGCGTGCTGGTGGCGATGCGCATGAGGCTTCTCTCGATCGATTACTGGAACAGCGCCAGCACCGCCGCGAACATGGACTGCGCCGTCGCGATGCTCTTGCTCGCGGCCTGATAGGCCTGCTGATACTTCTGGAGATTGACCGCTTCCTCGTCGAGGTTCACGCCCGAGACCGAGTCGCGGTTGTCCTTCGCCTGGGTGAGCAGGTTTCCCTGTGCCGTGGACAGCGAGGTCGCTTCGTTGGTCTTGTTGCCGATCAGGCCGACGAGGCCGTTGTAGGTGTCCTGCGCGGTACCGCTGACGGTGACGGTCTTCTGTTGCACGCCCGCAAGCAACAGCGCGTTACGGTTGTCGCCGGTGCCGCTGGTGTTGGGGCCGACCGTGAACACGTCGTTGTTGCCGGGCGTGCCGGTGAACAACAGGTTCCACCCGTTCTGCGAGATCGTCCCGCCGGGCGTGTAGGCGTTACCGGCCGACAGCACCGCGTTGGTGGACGGGTCCACGAAGTCGTAGGTCGTCGTCGACCCCGACACGTGGAACAGCACGTTGACCGGCGTCTGCAGGTTGCTCGGCAGCGGTGAAGCCGGCATCACGGAGTGCGACGCGACGCTGGCCGAGCCGGTGTTCGCGCTGCCGCTCGTCGACGCGATCGGCGCCGCCGTGGCGATCTTGTTCGGGTCGGTCGTCGCGACGCTGAAGTCGCGCGCACCGTAACGCGTCGGAGCAATGGTGAAGCGATCGCCCGCCGCCAGCGGGCCGCTGGTCGCGATCGTGATGCCGTCCACGTTCTGCGGCAGGCTCGTGTACGAACGCGACGAGTTGTCGGCGAGGTTGGTCAGCTTGTAGTTCGTGCCGTCGAAATCGAGGCGGTAGTCGCTGGTCGTGAGCTGGGTGGGA
>JANXTA010000070.1 GCA_025356395.1 Betaproteobacteria bacterium | reverse complement strand
GTCCCTGAAGCCGCCGCCGGACAACGAGAACTTGAGGTCGGCGTCGGGCGCCTCGGCGATCTGCGCGACGAGGGCATAGGCCAGCAGGTGCGGCAGATGGCTGACCGCCGAGAGCACGGCATCGTGGGCTACGGCGTCGATGCGGTCGACCCGCGCGCCGCACGCGATCCATGCCGCCTCGACGCGCGCGACGACGTGTTCGTCGTTCTCGGGCAGCGGCGTCAGCAGCACGCGCTTACCGAGGAACAGGTCGACCAGCGCCGCGCCGGGTCCGTGGACCTCACGGCCCGCGATCGGATGGCCCGGTACGAAACGCGCGATGGCGTCGCCGAGCGCCGTACGCGCGACATCGATCACGGACTGCTTGGTGCTGCCGACGTCGGTCATGATCGCGTCGGCGCGAAGACCTGGGGCGATGGCCGAGAGGACTTCGGCCGTGCGCGCGACCGGCACGGCCAGCAGCACGAGATCGGCGTCGTTCACGGCATCTTCGAGGCGCGCCTCGCAGCGGTCGGCGATGCCGAGTTCGACGGCCCGCGCTGCGACGACGGGATCCCGGTCGAACCCCACGATCTCGCCGACCTCACCGGCGGCGCGCAGCGCCATCGCGAACGAGCCACCGATCAGGCCGCAGCCAACGAGGGTAACGCGCGCGAACAACATCGCGTCAACCTCGAGAGAAGCGAACGGCGATCACCTCGTCGCCTGCAGCGCAGCCGGCAGGGCCGCGAGGAAGACATCGTTCTCGGGCTTCGTGCCGATCGACACGCGCAGCCACTGCGGCAGGCCGTAGTTGGCGACAGGCCGCACGATCACACCGCTCTTGAGCAAAGCGACGTTGGCCTTCGCGCCCGCGTCCGCCGCGTCGCCGGCCTTGAACAGGATGAAGTTGCCCGACGACGGGATGTAAGCAATGCCCGCGGCATCGAACTGCGCGGTGAGTTGCCGGTAGCCGTCGCGATTGACCGCGTAGCTCGCGTCGAGGAAGGCCTGGTCGGCAAGCGCCGCGACCGCGGCTGCCTGCGCGAGCGCGTTGACGTTGAACGCCGCGCGCACGCGGTTCATCAGGTTGGTCAGCGCGGGCTGTGCGATGCCGTAGCCGATCCGCAGGCCGGCGAGTCCGTAGGCCTTGCTGAAGGTGCGCGAGACCAGCAGGTTCGGATAGCGCCGCACCCACTCCACGGAGTCGAAGCGCTGTTGCGGATCGAGGTATTCGGTATAGGCCTCGTCGAGCACGACGACGGTTTCGGCCGGAACCTCGTCGAGGAAGGCTTCGATCTCGGCCGGCGTGAGGAAGGTGCCGGTCGGGTTGCTCGGATTGGCGACGTAGACCAGCGAGGCGGGTTCGTCCTCGTCGACGGCGAGCACCGCGGCGAGCATCGCGCCGAGATCGTGGCCGAAGCCCGCGGTCGCCGGCACCACGGTGGCCTGGGCACCGACCTTCTGCGCCGCGAGCCCGTAGACCACGAAGCCGTATTGCGAATGGACGACCCGGCCGCCGTTGCCCGCGAAGGTCATCGCGGCCGTGATCAGGATGTCGCTGGAGCCCGCTCCGAGCACGAGCCAGTCGTCGGCCACGCCGAGCTTTTCGCACAGCGCGCGCTTGAGGTCGAAGCCCGCGTCGTCCGGATAGCGGCCCAGCTCGGCCATCGCATCGGCCATCGCGCGCTTGGCGCTGTCGGGGATGCCGAGCGGGTTCTCGTTCGAGGCGAGCTTCACGATGCCGGCCGGGTCGAGGCCGAACTCGCGGGCGACTTCCTCGATCGGCTTGCCGCCGATATAGGGCGCGATCGAGCGGATGTAGTCGGGGATGTGGAACGGAGTCATGACGATTCTCTCAGAGCGGCTTTCAAGCGAGCGGGTAGGCGCCGAGGACCTTGAAGAAACCCGCGCGGCCCTTGAGCTCGGCGAGAGCGGCAGCCACCTTCGGCTCGGACTCGTGGCCTTCGACGTCGATGTAGAAGTGATAGACCCACACCCCGGTGCGCGCGGGTCGCGACTCGAAGCGCGTCATCGACACGCCGTGGCGCGCCAGCGGTTCGATGGCCTCGTGCACGGCGCCGGCCTGGTTGGCGACCGAGAAGACGATGGACGTCTGGTCGCGGCCCGAGGATGTGGTGTCGATCGAGCCGATCACCGCGAAGCGCGTCGTGTTGCGCGCGAGGTCCTGGATGTGATCGGCGACCGCGACCAGTCCGTAGCGCTCGATGGCGAGGTCGCCGGCGATCGCGGCCACGGTCTCGTCGTCGGACGCCATCTTCGCGGCCAGCCCGTTGCTCGCGACCGGCACGCGCTCGACCGCGGGATGGTGGCGATCGAGCCAGTTCGCGCATTGCGCGAGCGCCTGCGGATGCGCGCAGATGCGCGTCACGCCGGTCATCGCGCCGCTCTTCGTCAGCAGGTGATGATGAATGGCCAGCGCCACCTCGCCACAGATGCGCAGCGGCGAGTTGAGCAGCAGGTCGAGGCTACGATTGACGGTGCCTTCGGTCGAGTTCTCGATCGGGATCACGCCGAAGTCCGACGCCTTGGCCTCGACCTCGCGGAAGATCTCGTCGATGGTCGCGCACGCACGGCGCGACACCGCGCGCCCGAACTGCAGGATGACGGCCTGCTCGCTGTAGGTGCCCTCGGGTCCGAGATAGGCGACGACCGCGGAACGCTCGAGCGACCGGCAGGCCGACATCACCTCGCGGAAGATCGGGCCGATCGCTTCGCGGGGCAGCGGGCCCGCGTTGAGACCTTCGAGGCGCCGCACGACCTGGGCTTCGCGCTCGGGGCGGAAAACCTGCGCATCGGGGTCGATGGCCCGTTTCACCTCGCCGACCCGCAGCGCGATCTTCGCTCGGCGGTTGAGCAGTTCGAGCACCTGCGCGTCGATCGCATCGATCTCGTCGCGCAATCCGGCAAGCGGGGCCGGGGTCGGCGCTGCGTCGTTCATGGCCCGCTTCAGCCGTGGCTGCGCTCGAACTCGCGCAAGAACGCGATCAACGCCTCGACGCCGGCCCGCGGCATCGCGTTGTAGATCGAGGCGCGGATGCCGCCCACCGCGCGATGGCCCTTGAGTCCCTTGAGACCGACCGCGGCCGCGGCGGTGACGAAGGGCATCGTCAGCGCGTCGTCGCGCAGGCGGAAGGTGACGTTCATGCGCGAACGATCCTCGGGGACGTTGCGCGTGACGTAGAACTCCGACGCATCGAGTGCCGCGTAGAGCAGCGCGGCCTTCTCGACGTTGAGCAGTTCCATCGCAGCCATCGGTGTCAGTTCGGTCCGGTCGATCGCGGCAGGCCGCGCGAGCAGCCACTTGAACACCAGGCCCGCGAGATAGATCGCGTAGGTGGGCGGCGTGTTGAACATCGAATCGTTGTCGGCGACGATCTGGTAGTCGAAGGCTGACGGGCACAGCGGATGCGCCTTGCCGATCAGGTCCTCGCGCACGATCACGAAGGTCAGGCCGGCCATGCTGACGTTCTTTTGCGCGCCGCCGTAGATCAGGCCGTAGCGCGAAACGTCGACCGGACGCGACAGGATGTGCGAAGACATGTCGGTGACCAGCGGCGTGTCGTCACCGTAGGCGGCGACGACATCGGGCACCCACTGGTACTCGATGCCGCCGATCGTTTCGTTGCCGCAGATGTGCACATAGGCCGCATCACGCGTCGGTCGCCACTCGCACTGTTTCGGGACGCGGGTGTATTCGTCCTGCTTGCTCGACGCGATCA
>JANXTA010000042.1 GCA_025356395.1 Betaproteobacteria bacterium | reverse complement strand
TGTCCAAAGCGCGTCACTATCCTTATCCCCAAATACCTTATGAACCTTTAGGCTTCCATCACCTTTATTCTTTTGATTGAACGATCCGACGGTCGTTATTGCCAAGAGAGGTTGCGCTATGCGTGACGCAACGCAGATGTGTTCTAGTGGGGCGTTGCTTCCCTACAATTATGGAGCAAGTCCAGCGGATCCGACGTGCGGGAGCCCGTTAACGTCTTTGGCTTGTACTGGAAGCGGTCGACGCTGCGACGCAGCCGCTCCGGTCTACAGAAGATGATTCTTGAAGACTTTTGGGAGCACATCGCTCGCGACCAAAACCTTCACCATTTCCTCGCAGGTTGCAAGGCTCATGGTCACGCGAGCTGAGCGTTTGTATGCTCGCTTAGGCACACCCTTGTGGTTGAGCATGGTGTGCTCTTGCATCTCCCCCAAAAGCACGAGATGCGGACTGCCGTCGATCACCTCAATCTGCACGGTCGGTGGTTCCCATACGGTTCTAAATGTAGAACGATGTCCCTTCGACTTTGATGAGTACACCTCAGTCGAACGAAGCTCTAACTGAAGCTTACGGTCCATTTCTCCTCCATCTGGTGAGCGACTGGAGGAAGGATACTTGGGAGCATCTTTGGGGACACGCAGGTGGGCGCGATTTGACAGAAGTGCTTATCTTCAGTAACTTGGCCGATCAATTTGAGTGTGCCCCGAGCCACCAAAAACGACGAAATGGCTTGCAGAGATGCAGGCCATTTTTCATTCCAAGCCGAGCTTCCTCAGCGAGGCGCCGGGGGCACGGCAGCCGGCGGCGCAGCGACCTGCCGCTGCTGATTTTCAGCCGACGCAGCTTCCTTGTCCTTCACCTTCTCGCGGTGATGATTGATGGCGCAACCGGCCACCGCGCCCACGACTGCGTGATGTCCTGCGACGTGACCGGCGACGCCACCCACGGCGGCCCCCGTGACGCAACCCTTCGCGCTCGCGGTACCAGCAGCGAACGCCAACGTGATCGCAAACCCTGCGTATAGAAAAATTCGGTTCATGGCGCATCCCTCGTTCGTGGTTGAAACAAACTGCATGTCGTCACCTCCAAAAACAAAAAGCTCCGACTTGCGGAGTTCCTTGCGATCCATCGATTTCGCTTACTTGCCGTAGGTCGACTTGGCCGTCGACTGGCAGTTGTCCTTCGCCGCACCGGCAAAGCCGCCGCACTTCTCCATCGCGACCTTGTAGTCGGCATCGCGCTTGTCGCTGGACGCGTCGTTGTGCGCGACCGCGCTCTTCTCTGCAGCCTTCGCGTCGGCCTTCGTCTTGGTCTGCGCGGCCTTGGCTTCCTTCACGCACACGTCCTTCTCGTTGCCGGTCTTGGCATCGCACCGCTGCTTGGCGACGTCGTAGTCGGCATCGGCTGCCATGGCCATGGCTTCGGAGCGGGCCTTCGGCGTGTTCTTGAAGTCCGCTTCGGCCATCGCGTTCGACTTCGTGCGAGCGGCCTTCGACTCGGCCACGCAGACGTCGTTGGCATTGCTGGCCAGACTCTTGCACGCAACGGATGCCGTCTTGTAGTCGGCTTCGGCGCGGTCCTTGGCCGTGTTGTAGTCGGCCTTCGTCGTGGCGAACGACGGGGCACTGAATGCGAACAGGACTCCCACGGCTGCTGCACACACGCTCTGATGGATACGGCTCATCGATTTCTCCTTGGCTTGGCGTCTTGACGCCTCGTTGTTTCTGGATCAGTGCGCTGGGCCCGCAGCGTCGCGGGTCGGGACGCAACGATCGCCGAGTTGAAAGATCGAGCAACTAGGCCGAAGTCCCATCGGCGCATCGGCCGCATTGAGTTCCGCTTGTCGATGGAGCGCTCTGCGCACGACGCCGAAAATGTAGTACCGCGTTGCTACCAGCGTGGCCGCTGTTCGGTGAAGAATGCTCAGTCCATCACCGGGGCGACCTTGCCGAAAATCATCCACACCATGATCCGCGTGCTCGATCTCGAGCGCTTGATCACCTTCTACGCGAAGGGCTTCGGCTTCGCCGAGACGCATCACCTCGCGTATCCAGACTTCACGCTGGTCTATCTCAAGAACCCGGAGAGCGAGTTCGAGATCGAGCTGACCCACAGCCACGATCGCACGACGCCGTACACGCATGGCGATGGCTACGGCCACTACGCTTTCGTGACCGATGACCTCGAAGAAAGCCACCGCGACCTAAGCGCGATGGCAACTAGGCCGCTGCCGATCAAGGAGTTCAAGAAAGGCGACGATCTGTTGGCCCGCTTCTTCTTCGTACAGGACCCGGACGGGTACAAGATCGAAGTGCTGGGGCGGGGAGGTCACTACCGCTGATCCGCGCAGTTGCCTGTGCCTCGCACCAGACCAATCACGAACGACTTGAACTTGATCCAGGCGACCATTACGGATGCCATCCAGAAACCCGGGCGCCGCACCTTCATCCGCATCGCATCGGCTGGCTCGCTCGCGGCCGGAACGGGCGGACTGAACGCCCTGCTCGTGCCGCAGGTCGCCAAGGCGCAGCAAGCCTTCGGCGACGCCAACTTCGCGACCCTGACGAAGATCGCGCGCGACATCTTTCCGCACGACCGCTTCGACGACGCGCCCTATCAGGCGGCGGTCGCCGTGTATGGCGACTCGGCCAAGACCGACGCTGCGCAGCAGAAGCTCATGGCCGACGGCATCGCGGCGGTCGATGCGGCAGCGCTGCAGAAGTCGGGCAAGCGTTATGTCGACATGCCGGCCGAAGCCGATCGCGTCGCGGTCCTCAAGGGCCTGGAGACCTCGCAGTTCTTCGTGCAGATCCGCGGCGACCTGGTGGTCAGTCTCTACAACAAGCCGGCCGTGTGGAAGCAGCTCGGCTATCAGGGCCCGTCCGCCGATCTCGGCGGCTACATCCGGCGCGGCTTCAACGATCAGGACTGGGTGGCGACCGCCTGACGCGATCCCGACCCCACGCACGCACGCACGAGGGATGCAGAGAATCATCGCGACTCGCTCGTCCACGAGCGCGAACGCAGTACACAGGAGACGGACTTGGGCACCAAATTCGATCTGGATCGGGAAGTCGTCGTCATCATCGGCTCGGGTGCGGGCGGTGGGACGCTCGGCAACGAACTGGCCCAGAAGGGCATCGACGTCGTCATCCTCGAGGCCGGCAAGCGGCACGAGACGAACGACTTCATCAACGACGAATGGCCGAGCTTCAATCAGCTCGCCTGGCTCGACAAGCGCACGACCTCCGGCACCTGACGGGTCGCGAGGGACTTCGCCGGACTGCCTGCGTGGATCGTCAAGGCGGTCGGTGGTTCGACGGTGCATTGGGCCGGCGCGTCGCTGCGCTTCCAGCCACACGAACTCAAGACGAGGACGACCTACGGGAACGTCGCGGGCGCCAACCTGCTCGACTGGCTCATCGACTACCAGGAACTCGCGCCGTATTACGCGAAGGCCGAATTCAAGATGGGCGTGACCGGCACCAACGGCATCCCGCGCCTGCCGGACAACAACCACCAGAAGGTTCTCGCAGCCGGTGCGAAGAAGGTCGGCTACAAGGAGTTCCACAGCGGCAACATGGCGATCAACTCGCAGCCGCGCGACGGGCGTGGCGGGTGTCAGCAGATCGGCTTCTGTTTCCAGGGCTGCAAGTCGGGCGCGAAGTGGTCGACGCTGGTGGCCGAGATCCCGAAAGGCGAACGCACCGGGCACCTCGAAGTGCGCCCCGATGCCCAGGCGTTGAAGATCGAGCACGACCCAAGCGGTCGCGTGACCGGCGTGGTCTATGCCGACTCGAAGGGCACGCACTCTTTCCAGAAGGCCAGGCTGGTCGCGGTCGCCGGCAACTCGATCGAGTCGCCGCGACTGCTGCTTAATTCGGCGTCGTCGATGTATCCGAACGGCATGGCCAACTCGTCGGGACAGGTCGGCAGGAACTACATGCGGCACATGACGGGCTCGGTGTACGCGACCTTCGAACAGCCGGTCCACATGTTCCGCGGCACCACGGTGGCCGGCATCGTGCGTGACGAGGCCCGCTTCGATACCAAGCGCGGCTTCGTCGGCGGCTACGAGATGGAGACCGTGTCGCTCGGCGTGCCCTTCATGGCCGCCTTCCTGGACCCGGGCGCCTGGGGCCGCGACTTCTCGTCGGCGATGGACGCGTACGACAACATGGCCGGCATGTGGCTGGTCGGCGAGGACATGCCGCAGGAGCGCAACGGCGTGACGCTGCACGCCACCGAGAAAGACCAGTTCGGCCTGCCTGTCCCGAACGTCGCGTTCACCGATCATGCGAACGACCTCGCGATGCGCGCCCATGCGTTCAAGCAGGGCGAGGCGCTCTACACGTCGGTCGGCGCGAAGCGGACGATCCAGACGCCGCCCTATCCGTCCACGCACAACATGGGCACGAACCGGATGAGCGCGAAGGCGGCCGACGGCGTCGTCAACAAGGGGGACAGTCGCATGACATCAAGAACCTGTTCGTGTCCGACGGCAGCCAGTTCACCACCGGCGCGGCCAAGAATCCGACGCTGACCATCGTGTCGCTGGCGATCCGCCAGGCCGACTACATCGCCCGCTCGCTCACGACGAAGGCACTCTGATGCGGTGGGCGATCCGACCGGTGCTGGCGTGCGGAACGCTGCTGCTGACCGGGCCTGCGGCAGCGCAGGATGCCGACGTGTTTCGCCAGCAGTGCGGTCTCTGTCACGCGGTCGTGCAGGGCGAGCCCGATCGGCAGGGACCGAACCTGTGGGGTGTCGTCGGTCGCCGGGCGGGCAACATAAAAGGCTTCGCGTATTCGGCCGGCTTCAGGAAGGCCCTCGCGGGCAAGCCCAGGAAGGAAGCAGCCATCGACCGCTGGATCACCGATCCCCAGACCGTGGCGCCGGGCAGCGTGATGGCCTATCAGCAGCCGGACGCCGACAAGCGCCTCGCGCTCATCGAATATCTGAAGACGCTGCGATGAATCGGCCACCCTCGGCCGATGCTGCGTCGCGTCTTGCGATGACCCAGACGACGGCGTCCAATTACGCACCATCAGCGAGGTGACCCATGTGCGAAATCTATGTCAAGGCCGACCCGATCCACTACGAACTGCGGACCCGGTCGATGCGATTGCATGGCGCCGTCACCAGCGTCCGCCTCGAGAACCTCGGCTGGGACATCCTCGCCAAGATCGCATCGCGCGATCACACCACCACCAACCAGTTGATCGCGAAGCTCTATGACGAAGTCGTCGCGCAGCAGGGCCACGTCGACAACCTTACTTCGTTCCTGCGCGTCAGCTGCATGCGCTACCTGGCGAGCGTCGCGGAGCAGCCCGAGCGCGACGAACTGGTGCTCGATACCCGTCGCTTCCAGGCGAAGGTCGTGCACTGACGGCGCATCGCGATCAGCCGTTCGGCTCGCGACATTTACCGTATTCGCAGGTGACGACCATCGGGTCACCGCTGGCACACGCGATCGACTAGGTCTCGGAAGCCGGACCCGCGGCCTTGAGCACCGCCTGCGGCCGCGTCGTGCACGATCGATATTTCACGAAGGACTCGGCTGCGAACTGGTCCTTCAACGAACGGGGCAGCGACGCGGGCGCCGGTGCGTCGTAAGACGATGGATTCGGAACCGGCGCAGCGGATGTCGACGCACTCTCCATCGTGGGCGTCGATGGCGGCGACGCGGTCGGGGCCGCGACGTTGGCCGGTGTCGTTGCAGCGCCCATCTCGATCGAGATCAGCTTCGGGTAGTCGTAGGCGGCACCGGTTCCCGCATCGACGCCGACCCCGATCACACCGCCGAACAGAATGTTGCCGAAGGCCATGGCCTTGGTCGATGAAGCGATCGAAGCGGTTGCCGGCGGCACTCCGTCCTTGGTGCAGTCGACCAGCAGATCCTGAAAGCCGCGATGGACGACGATGGAGCCGGGTGTGTTGACGAACCAGGTGCCCTTGTTGCTCGTGAGCTTACAGGCGGCGCCGGGAAACGGGTCACCGTTCAAACGCGTTTCCACGGCGATGGGCTGATTGACGCCCGAGACGATCGACGCGCATCCCGTCATCGTAAAAGCCAGACACAGCACCGCCCCTGCCGAACCGAATCGCATGTCGTCTCCTTGTCGTTGTTTTGTCTCACTCTTGCGCATCCGCGTTTTGGGGCAAGGAAGCGGGCCGTCAACGAATGGCGTCACGACCGTTGTGGCACGCCTACGGTCTTCGCGCAGGACAACGAGCGCCGGCACATCACGGGGCCGGCATCGTGCGCGGACCTTCCGGCAGGCTCAGCGGAATGCCGCGGTCGCCAGATCCAGCACCGAGGTCCGGAACGACCGCGACGCGGCCGGCGTGTTCGCCGCCTTGCATCGATCGCCGTCGTCGCTGATCAGCCGCACCGATGTCGTCCCCGGGATCGGCACGAGCGCCTCCGGGCCGAGCGTGCCGATCGGCGCGTTGGTCCAGCGTCGCGGCCGATCGCCCGGCTTGCCCGACCACGCGAAGAGCGCGAAGTCGGATCCGGCGCTGCCCGCCGGCACCTGGCCCCAAGGCCCCGCGACGATCAGGTGACCGTCGTCGGCCCGGTCGATGCTGCGGATACCCCGATTGCCGAGGTCGAGCAGCATGGGCTCGCCGAAGCGCGCCTTCGATCGGCCCGCGACCATGTCGTCGGGATTGTCGATCGGTAAAACGATCGCGTTCCGGTCGATCAGCGGGTTGCGGAAGCCGATCAGCAACCTGCCGTCGGGCGTCGCCGCGAGGCCCTCGATGTTTAGGCCCCCGACCTGCTCCGGTCCCACCTTCCTCGCCGCTGCGTCGGCGATCGCCGTCAGTCGCGCATCGACTGCCAGGTCCTTGAACAGGTCGCGGTAAGGCGGCACGCTGGGCATCGCCAGTTGCGGACGATCGCCGCCCGTCACCGGCGTGGCGAAGAAGCGCTGACGCGACGCCTCAGGGTTTCCCTTCGAATCACGGCTGTGCGACCCCATCCAGTAGATCCGATCGCCGACCCGCGCGGCCGCTTCGAGATCGGCCTTCTTCCGGAGCCCGTCGTTGCCGACCCCCGTGCCGAGGTAGTCGACAAGATCGAGGCCCAGCGACACCGCTGCGGCCGTGCCGAACGCATACACATGGAGGACGTTCTGGTTGTCGTCCGCGACGACGAAATGCTTCGCGTCCAGCAGCGCGGCGGCCGAAGCCTCGCAGATGCCCCGGTAGACGATGCCGGCCGCTGCCGCCGTGCTAGCCATCGATACGCCGACCACTGACGAGAAGACTGCGAGCCTCGCCGCGCGAAGCAACGCGCCGGAGCTCACGCCATTGCAGGCCTGAACGTCCATGGTCTTCGATCCTCATCGCCTCATCTGCCCGGGTCCACGTCCGCGCGAGCGCCGCTCGAGTGTCGAATTTCTTGACACTTCTGCCACGCCGGGGCCGCTTCGACGCGCCCCGATTTCGGGCGAAGTTGTTGTTACAAGAGGAAGCTTGCTAGGCATGGGTGCCGCCGGGTTCAAAACTTGCGAGTTGTCAACGCCATGAATCTTCCTACGTCGCCGCATTTGACCAGCATCACCGTCGAAATCGGGGCGGCTCATCGAATGCAGGCATCAGGCAGCACATGGACATCGAATCACTGTGGTACGAAGCGTTCCCTTACCTGTATGGCGTCGGCGGCGTCGTCGCCTGCTGCATCAGCCCCGGCTCCACGCTGCTGCAGATCTCGGGGGCGCTGCTGATCGTGGCCGCCATCACGGTGATCCGCATGCGCTGGGTGTATCGGCGAGCGCTGTTCGTCCAGATGCCGACCGCGGTCAAGGTCGCCACCGACGGCATCCACGCGACCGGCGAACCGGACTGAAGCGGGACGCCCGGCCCGGCGCGAAGGCCGCGGGTCGAAACAATGGCAGAGTGCGGGCCACGTCGCATTCGACGACCCACGCCACCTGCCATGACGATGCCCGATTCCCTCTTTCCATCGACCGCCCGCGACGCCATCCGCGGGCTGCGCGGCTCACGTATCCGCGAAGTCTCCAACGCGGGCCTGCACCTGCCCGACGTTCTGCCGTTCTGGTTCGGCGAGTCGGACCAGGTCACGCCGGCCTTCATCCGCAAGGCCGCGGCCGATGCGCTGGAAAGCGGCGCGACCTTCTACACGCACAACCTCGGCATCCCGCGCCTGCGGTTCGCGCTCGCCGACTACGTCGGCCGATTGCACGGGCCGACCGCGATGGAAAACGTCGTCGTCACCAGTGCCGGCGTCAACGCGCTGATGCTCGCCGCCCAGCTCGTGATCGGGCCCGGCGATCGCACGGTGGCGGTCACGCCGCTGTGGCCGAACGTCGTCGAGATCCCGAAGATCCTCGGCGCCGAGGTCGAAACGGTCTCGCTGGAATTCGGTGAAGCGGGCTGGGCGCTCGATGTCGAGCGCCTGCTCGCGGCCTTGACGCCGGGCACGCGTGCGCTGATCGTCAACTCGCCGAACAATCCCACCGGCTGGGTCATGCCGGCCGATGCGCAGCGCGTCGTGCTCGAGCACTGCCGGCTTCACGGCATCTGGGTGATCGCCGACGAGGTCTACGAACGGCTCTACTTCGTCGACGGCGCGGCGGCCCCGTCTTTCCTCGACATCGCGTCGCGCGACGAACGCGTGATCTGCGTTTATTCGTTCTCGAAGAGCTGGCTGATGACCGGCTGGCGACTCGGCTGGATGGTCCTGCCGGCCGGCCTCACCGAAGACCTGGGCAAGCTGATCGAATACAACACGTCGTGCGCGCCGTCGTTCGTCCAGGAAGCGGGGATCGTGGCGGTCAGCGAAGGCGAGACCTTCGTGCGCCAGCTCGTCCTCGACCTGCGCCATTCGCGCGACCACCTGGTCGCCGCGCTGTCGACGGTCCCCGGTGCCGAAGTTCACGCACCCCTGGGCGCGATGTACGTCTTCTTCAAGCTCGACCAGGCCGCCGACAGCCTCGCGTTCTGCAAGCGCATGGTCCGCGAGGCGCGCGTCGGCCTGGCGCCCGGTAGTGCCTTCGGCGACGATGGCGAGGGCTACATCCGCTGGTGCTACGCGTGTCGGCCGGAACGACTCGACGAAGGCGTGATGCGCTTTCGCCGTGCGTTGCAAGGCTGACGGGCGGCGCGGCTACGCGACCGGATTGCCGCTGCTGCGAAAGCCGCCGAGCGAATCGCTTTCCACCATTGCCGCCTCTCGCAGCCGCGACAGCTCGCGATGACAGCTCTCGAGTTCGATCCCCTTGCTGCGGATCAGGAACTCGAGGTCCACGACGTGTTGCTCGGCGCGTCCGATCGTCTCGACCAAGTTCAGTAGCACGCTCCTTGCCCGCTCCGATTCCACCGCTTCGCTGAGCAGGCCGAGGACCTTGGCGATCAGTCCCAGTTCCTGGACCAACGCCTGTATCACCGCCAGCATCGCCTTTTCCCTTGCGTCCGTCCCACGTCGAAACCGTTGGCGAAAGCGCACGCCTCCCAGCGGCGCCTCGAACATAGCAAACGTTACGCCACGATCGATCGATCGGTTTCATCGCGATTCTCCACGCGGCAATTTCGGCGAAGCTTCTGTAACGAATGTCGCGCGACCGCGACCTTGGCAAGGCCCGGGTACGCTCGATTTCTCGACGGCGCCCGGCCCGTCCCTCGACCAGGAGTTCTCATGAAACGCTTCCACGCCGTTGCCGCGGTTTTCCTCGCCGCACTTTCCGCCCTCGCGTCAGCGGGCGAGATCAAGCCCTACGACCAGGCGGTCGTCGACCAGTTGGCGGCCGACGGCAAGCCGGTCGTGATCGCCGTGCACGCGAGCTGGTGTCCGACCTGCAAGGCGCAGGCCCCGATCCAGTCCGAGCTGATGCACGAGCCCGCCAACAAGGACGTGACGATGTTCATCGTCGACTTCGATCGCGACAAGGCGCTGCTGAAGAAATACAACGTCGGCATGCAGTGCACGATGTTCGGCTTCAAGGGCAAGCAGGAGGTTGCGCGCTCGGTCGGCGACTCGACCCACGACGGCATCGAGAGCCTGATCCGGAAGACGCATGCCTGACCGGTTGCAACCGACCTGAGCCGCCGATGGACTTCGGCATCGGGTCGTACGCGACCGGACTGCTCGCGGGCAGTCTCTCGATCCTGTCGCCGTGCGTGCTGCCGGCGGTGCCGATCGGCGCGCGGCTCGGACTCGATTCCGACCTGCTGCGCACGATTGGCGCGATCCTCCTCGTAACCCTGGGCGTCGCCCTGATCTCGACGCGGGTGCAGTAGGCCTTCGCGACCGCGACGACCGGGATCGGCAGCGACGGCAACGGACTGCTGGATCGCTGGCGGTTCGATGGCCTGACGGGCCAGTTCGCGACCGGACTGTTGCTCGGCGAGGTGCGGAGCCCCTGCGTCGGCCCGACCCTCGGGGCGGCGATCATGCTCGCCAGCCAGGGCTCGCACCTGCCGCAGATCGCACTGCTGATGGCTGTCTTGGGGATCGGGGTCGCGCGGCGCGATGCTGGAGACCGGCAGCGTCGGCAGCGTCGGCAGGACCGTGATGGGGATCGCGATGATCGGCCTGGCCGCGCTGGTCCTGACGCAGGGTGACAAGCAGGTCGAGAGCTGGCTGGTCGATCACTCGCCCGACTGGCTGAAGACCCTGACCACGCGCTATTGACCGGCTGGCTATCGGCGCGCGCAGCACGATGCGACAATCGACCTCCGCATTGCTGGTCCGCTGGAGCTCCCCATGATCGACTGGTCGCATTCCCGAGTTGCCTTGCAATCCATCGTCCTCGGCCTGGGCATGGCCTGCTCCGCCGGCTGCTACGCGCAGGAGAAGGTGATCTTCCAGGTCACCGACAACGACGTCGCCAAGTGGACCCTGACGCTCAACAATGTTCGCAACCTGCAAAACGGCGTGGGCGGTGCCGACAAGGCCGACATCGAGGTCATCGCCTACGGACCGGGCATCCAGTTGCTGAGGGCGGGATCGCCGATCGCTGCAAGGATCACCGAGACCGTCGGCAACAAGGTCCAGGTCGTCGCGTGCGAGAACACGATGGCCGGCAACCAGCTGACGCATGCCGACATGCTGCCCGACATCGGCTACGTGCCGGCCGGTGTCGTCGAGGTGATGCGCAAGCAGCAGGCCGGATACGCGTACATCCGGCCCTGATCTTGGCTTCGCAGCGCCCTCCCGTTACCCTTCCCTTGCCGACATGACCTTCGTCCCGATCTCGATGCCCACCCTGATGCCCGCACTGGTTGCGGCCCTGATCGGCTGGCGCATGTTCAGGCGCGTCCGCCGCCTGATCGGCCGCCAGCCGGTGCGCGTGACCCGGCTCGTGATGACCGCGGTCTTCTTCCCGATCCTCCTCGTGCTCGTCAGTCTGTCCGGGCTCCGCGATCCGCTGCTGTTCGAGGCCGTGGCCGCCGGAGCCGCGATCGGCGTCGGACTGGCGTTGCTCGGGCTGCGCCTGACCCGCTTCGAGGTTGGCCGCGACGGATGCTTCTTCGTTCCCAACACCGTCATTGGCGTCGCGATCTCGGTGCTGTTCATCGGCCGACTGATCTATCGCGTCGGCGTGTTCTATCTGTCGACGGGCAGCTTCGAGCCGTCGTCGATGCGGTCCTTCGGCACGAGTCCGTTGACGCTCGCCATCTTCGGCGTCGTCGCGGCCTACTACACCGCCTTCGCGATCGGCATCCTGCTCTGGTATCGCCAGGCGCGGCACGAGGCGATGCCCGCGATCGTCACGCCGCCGGCGCTCTGACCTCGCGCACCCACCGCCCGTGCGCATTGCCCTCTTCGACGCTGACGCGTCCGAACAGGCGCTGATCGCGCAACTGCTCGAGCGTTCGGGCTTCGAATGCAGCCTCCACAGCGATGGGCGCGCACTGGTCGCCGACGCGCGCATCAAGCGCTTCGACGCGTTGATCGTCAACTGGAAAGGGCATCCGGCCGAAGGCGGCGCCGTGCTCGGCCACGCTCGGGCAGCCGCGACTCGCACGCCGACGCTGATGATGGTGGC
>JANXTA010000166.1 GCA_025356395.1 Betaproteobacteria bacterium | reverse complement strand
ACGCGCGAGGTCGAGCGGCTCGCGTGGTTCGATCCGCCTTCGAATCCCGGTTCGACGATCCTGATGCATCGACAACCCGGCAACGTGTGGCGTATCGACTACCAGATCCGTGACGACGAGGACCCGGTCGAGGCGGTCAAGCCGGAAAACGTGCTGCCGCGCGTGCAGAGCCATCTGGCGATGATTGGCGAGACCGCTCCGTGGAAGCCGTTGTGGATCTCGATCTACAACGCGAAGTGCCTGACACTCGACGACTACCGGCACGGTCGCGTGCTGTTCGCAGGCGACGCTGCGCACCTGGTCCCGATCTTCGGCGTGCGCGGTCTCAATTCGGGCGTCGACGACGCTGGCAACCTCGCGTGGAAGCTCGCGCGCGTCGTCAAGGGTCAGGCGTCCACCAGCCTGCTCGACAGCTACACGCTCGAGCGGCTGCATGCCGCGCGCGAGAACATCGCCTACGGTGCGAAGAGCACGGAGTTCATGGCACCGCCGCACTTCGGCTTCCGTCTGATGCGTGAGGCCGCGCTGCGTCTCGCGCTCGAGAACCACGACGTGCGTTCGCTGATCAATCCGAGACAGTCGACGCCGGTGGCCTATCCCTCCACCGCCGACGCCGGCACGGACGCGCTGGTCGGCAAGCCGGCGCCGGACGCAGCGATCGCGATCGACGGAGCGCGCCATGTGTCGCAGTGGTTCGGCCACCAATTCGTGGTGCTGCTGTTCGGCAACGAGCCCGTCGACGATGCACCTTCACTGGCGGCGCTCGATGTCGTGATCCGTCGCATGCCCGAGGATCCTGCGCTTTGGTTTCGCTATCAGGCGAGCGTAGGGCATGCCGTGCTCGTGCGACCCGATGGCTACGTGGCGGCACGCTGGACACGCTTCGATACGACCGTGATCCGCGACGTGCTCCTGCGCCTGCTGGGGATACGCGAGAGGGAGACGGACGATGCGCGCTGAAACACTGGACGACGTCTACGGCGCCCTCAGCAACGCGCTCGGTCGCGTCGGCGAAGCGGGCACACCGCTGTTCCTCGCGACCCTGGTCCTCGACCTGATCGCACGATTACCCGACGGCACGGTCGCAGGCGACGCGATCGAACGCGCGGAACGGCTCACGCGTTCGTGAGTTCATGGCTTGAAGCAGAGGCGCTTCATCGCCACGGTCAGCGTCTGACGACTCTTCGTGTAGCGGGCCCACGGATCGAATTTCTCGAAAGGGAGGTAGTCGCGGGCGCTGGCGATGGTCCACTGTGAGCTCGACTGCAACGCGTCGAGCGCGTCCCATGAGACCGGTATCGACACGCCGAGTCCCGGACGCGCGCGCGCGGAGAAGGCCACGGCGGTCGTCGCGCCGTGTCCATTGCGCAGATAGTCCACGAAGATCTTGCCGACGCGATTCGACGGGCCCGACTTCGCGACGAAGCGATCGGGAACGGTCGTCGCCAGATGCTGCACGACTGCCTGCGAGAAGCCTTTGACGGTGTCCCCGTCGGCGCTCGGCGACAACGGTACGACGACGTGCAGGCCCTTGCCGCCGCTGGTCTTGAGAAACGACACCAGACCCAGCTCGTCGAGCATCGTGTGCGTCAGCGCGGCCGCCTCCTGCACATGCGCCCAGCTCACGCCTTCGCCGGGGTCGAGGTCGAACACCATGCGATCGGGCTTGTCGATCGAGCGCGCCGTCGCGTTCCAGGTATGGAACTCGATCGTGTTGAACTGCGCGGCCGACAGCAGCGCCTCCTTCGTGTCGATCGCGATCAGTGGCGCGTGACCAGGATCCAGCTTCGCGTCGAGCACGGTCACGCCCGCGATCTTCGCGTCCATGTGCTTCTGGAAGAACAGCTCCCCGCCGATGCCGGAAGGTCCACGCACCAGTGACACCGGACGACCCTTCAGGTGCGGCAGGATGAACTCCGCGACGCTGTCGTAGTAGCGCACGAGGTCGAGCTTGGTGGCACCGGTCGACGGGTCGATCACCCGGTCGGGGCTGCTGACCTTGATCCCCGAGACCAGGCGCTGGTCCGCTGTCTTCTTGGATGCGACGGCCTTCATGACAGGGCCTTTCTGTTTGGTGGGCGGCTCGCTCGCCTCTTCCCGCACGATCGACCTCGGCGGCTTGTCGCTGCGCAGCCGTTGAAACGACGCATGGCGCAGATGACCTTCGGGCGTCCACTCGGCGAACGAGACTTCGGCGACCAGATCCGGCCTGACCCAGTGTTCCGTACCGGCCACCAGTTTCGTCCAGCGGCTCTGCTTCGTCGAGCCGGTCTCGAACGGCGTCGCTTCGATCTCGCGCTTCTGCAGCTTCTGCTTGAGCTCGCGCGCGGTGGCGAGACTCCAGCCCGTGCCCATCGCACCGACATAGCGAAGCTGCCCGCCGTCGTAGACCCCGAGGAACAGGTTGCCGATCTCCTTCGTCGAGTTGCTGCGATCGGTGTAGCCGCCGATGACGAACTCCTGCCGCAAGCTGCACTTGAGCTTCAGCCAGGTGTCACTGCGGGTCGAGGCGTAGGGCGCGTCGCGACGCTTGACGATGACGCCTTCAAGCTTCATCGCACAGGCGGCCTCGAGGACCTCGGCGGGAGGCGCCGGGAAGTCGTCGCTGAAGCGGATACGCGGGTTGGGCTTGCGCTCCACCACGGCCTTCAAGACGGCTCGCCGTTCGAACAGCGGGACGGCGCGCAGGTCGTAGCCACCGAGGTAAGGCGCATCGAACAGGAAGTAGGTGATGGCCTCGTTCTTCGCGTGGTCGATGGCGTTCTGCAGCGCGTTGAAGTCCTGGCCGCCGTCGTCTTTCAGCACGACGATCTCGCCGTCGAGCCATCCCTCGGCGAGGCCGAGGCCCTCGACGGCCTTCGCCACCGACGCGAGCTTGTCGGTCCAGTCGTTGCCGTTGCGAGTGATCAGGCGCGCCCTGCCCTTCGACAGACGAGCCAGCACGCGGTAGCCGTCGAACTTGGCCTCGACCGACCAGCCGTCGCTGGTCGGTGGCGTCTTCGACAAGGTCGCGAGCTACGGCGAGAGCATGGCGGGTAGAGCCGCCTTCTTCGCCCTGCTCGGCAGAGACGAGGTCGACGGCGCGGTAGCGGTAGCCTGGTCGGCTGCGAGCGGATGCTCGATCACGCTGTCCGGCGAGGCCGTGACGACGTCGTAGTCGTCGCTGCTCCGCGCGCGGTCATCGCGCTTCTTGAAGAGGATCCACGGCTCCTGGCGATCGCCGGGCTTGGCGATGCGGACCAGTTCCCAGAGGCCGGCGAGCTTCTCGCCGTGGAGCGCGAAGACCAGCTTGCCCTTCGTCATGGCGTCGCGCGGATCGTCGAACGGCTTTCACGTTCCGCGGTCCCACACGATCACCGTGCCGGCGCCATACTGCTTCTCGGGGATGCGGCCCTCGAAGCCGGCATAGGCGACCGGATGATCCTCGACATGGATCGCCATGCGCTTGACCTTGGGGTCGAGGCTGGGGCCTTTCGGCATGGCCCAGTTCAGCAACACACCGTCGAGTTCGAGGCGGAAGTCGTAGTGCAGGTGCGAAGCCCAGTGCTTCTGGATCACGGACGACAGTTGCTCGCCGGCCTTCGCCTTCATCCCGGCCGGCTCAGGCGTCTTCCCCAAGTCGCGCTTCGCGCTGTAGCGCGAAAGTGGTGGTGTCGCGACCATGCGCGGCCCCCGACCTTCAGGCGGCACGCTTGCGCGCCACCTTCTTCGTCGTGGCCTTGCGAGCCGGCTTCTTCTCTTCGATCTCTTCCTCGTTCGCCGCCTTGGAGGACGACCCACCCTTGCGATGGCCGAGGCTCTGCTTGAGCAGCGCCGTCAGATCGACGACGTTGCTGCCAGATGGACGTTCGTCCTGTTCAAGGGCTTCGACCCTTTCGGTCTTGCCGGCATCGACCCGGTGCTGGATCAAGGCGCGCACCGCATCCGAGAAGCGATCGGTATAGCTGCTCGCATCCCAGGCGACCGTCATGTCGCCGATCAACTGCTGCGCCATCCTCAGCTCGGCGTCCTTGAGGTTGGCGGCCTTGCGACCTTCGGGCGGCAGCTTCAGGTCGCCCATCTCGTAAATCTCGTTCGGCCAGTGCAGTGCGTTGAGGACCAGTCCCGGACCCGACGGCACCAGCGCGGCGAGATGTTCCTTCGAGTGCATGACGACGCGCGCGATGCCGATCACGCCCGAAGCGACCATCGCCTCGCGAAGTAGTGCATAGACCTTCTCGCCCTTGTTCAGGGGTTCGAGGAAATACGGCTTCTCGAGGTAGACGAAAGGGACCTCCGCCGCGTTGACGAAGCCTTCGATGTCGATCGGTTGCGTCGTCTTCGGATAGGCCGCCTTGATGTCGTCTTCACTGACGATCACGTAATCGCCGTCTTCCTGCTTGACGCCCTTGCCGATGTCCTCGCGCTCGACTTCCTTGCCAGTGCGCTTGTTGATGCGCTTGTAGCCCACCGTATCCATGGATCGCCTGTCGAACCAGTCGAAGTCGATACCGGTCTCCGACGACGCCGGATACAGCGCGACGGGCACGTAAACCAGCCCGAAGCTGATCGCTCCCTTTCAGATAGTGCGTGGCATGAAGTGGGTCCCTCGCCGAGTGGATGGCACCGACAGGATCGAACGCGTCCGGCAGTCTCGACGGTTGACCGCCAGTGCGCCGTAGGAATCGGGGACGACGTCGTACAGGACGGAGCGGACGGGGAAGCGGCCGGAATCGCGCTCCGGCGAGCGGCGGAATGCAGGGCTTGAGCGGCGATCGAAGCGCGCGCAAATCGCGTTAGATTCGTCGCGCTATTGAAACGGATCGCCGGATTGCTGACAAAGATAATGAGCTGATCGCGGCACTAGATAAAAACCTGATCAATAAATAGAGAACGTCGGCGGTAATACTCGCTATTGCAAGCACTACCGCCGACGTGGCTTGAAACTTGAGTGCTTTTATTCTCTTCAGAACAACACGCCGCTCGCGCCACCGCCTGCGACGTACATCAGATCCAGGTCCTGCACGGTGACGAACTGCTCCTGATGTTCGTTGGCAATGACGGCTAGCTCTTGGGTCTGGATGTCTGCGATCATGGAAGGCTCCGAGTCAATCGTGATGGGTTTGGGCGGTAACTGACGAAAAGCGTCAGTAAGTGCAAAGGTAAAGTAGCTAGTCCCCGGGGGGCAACACCGAGATGGATAAAGAATTTTCCTTAGATCAATTGCTGACTGGCGATGTGTCTATCGTTGTGCGTGTATTGAATGAAGATGATTCCTTCCTTTCTGTAAAAGCACTGGAAATCCAGATTGCTAAGGCGATCGGCGGATTCGACGAGAAGAATCGCGAAGTCGTCGACCGGCTTGCAGCCATCCTCATCCAAGTCGATTGCCCCGTAGCGCCAGCCAGCCGGATCAAGCTGTTGGCCGAGGCAAGCTTTTACTTCAATCGCATCGGGCGAGCCTTCGATGGCATTCCGGCAGCACTAGCTGCACAGAGGCTCGCGGCAACACACGGTCTGAAGAACCTCGAGCGCTTCGCGGCGACCTCGCTGGGACTCTCCTACTCGGACAGCGCCTGCTTTGAAGATGCCTGCAAGACTTTCGAGCGAACGCTCGTTCTTGCACGCGAGCTGGGCGAGGCCGACCTCGAATGCCTCGCGCTCACTAACACCGCGATGCTGCTGAAGGACATGGGCCTCTATCAGGATGCGATGGAGGTCACGGACAAGGCGCTCGCCTTTCAACTTGAGTCGCCGCGTGGCCGTCTGCTGAGGCTGAGCAATGCATCGCATGGACTGTTCAGTGCGCATCGACTACGCAACGATGAAGCCGCGCTGCGCTATCTAGGTATAGGGTCAGATGTACTCAACGACAATCCTCTAGCTGACGTCGTATTAAAGGCTAATTTTGAATACTGCCGCGCGATGTACTTGCTCGGAAATGACGATCACGAAACTGCTGAGGTTCTCATTCAGGCTGCAAAGCGCCGCTCAGGCGACATTCGCAACTCACGAGCGGAGATCCTTCTCGATATCGCTTCCTCGTTGTGCGACTGGGCCAGTCGCGATATCGAACGCGAGCGACGTGCGCGTAAACGCCTGATTGAGCTGTATCACACCAGCAAGCAGACCAAGCTCCATCACGATGATGTGCTGCGTGCGTTGATCGACGTGCACAAGCGCACGCTCACCGGCGAGACCGTGGATCTCGACGAGCAATTCAGGCGACATCCGGATGATGTCGCTTCGGGACTCAATGCGCTGACGCGGATCGTTACGCAGACCGCGAAGACCGGGATCAACTACGCGAAGGAACTGGTCCAGTACAACACTGGCGCCGGACCAGAAATTGATCCCGCAAGAGAAGCGTCTCAATTTGCCGCAGGCGTGAAGAACGCGAAGTTCTATCGCCAGATGCATGACCGTGGCGTGGTGCTCAAGACTGGTCAAGGCCATCCAAAGCCCGCCTACGACCCCTTCGCCGGCGTCCGGGCCTGGCTCGGCGACGGCAGCGCTCCGACGGCCATCGCCAACATCGGCAACCCTGGCGTAGCGGGCACGACTGCCGGCGACCAGCCCGGCACCATCCGCAAGCATGACGAGCTCACCGCCATCCACTGCGACATGGCGCAACTGCGCATCGAGTCGCTCAAGGCCGCGATGCGCACCGCGGCCTACGACGTCGCCGAGAACTGGGCGCTCGCTGCCGAGTTCTTCGACGACCAGACCGGCGAGCACTGCTTCCGTGTCGGACGCCTCGCGGGCCTGCTGGCCGCGGAGCTCGGCATCGACCCCGAGAACTGCCTGCGGATCGAACATGCCGCGCGCCTGCACGACATCGGCAAAATCGCCGTCAATGAACTGATCCTGCTAAAACCGGGCCCGCTCGATTCCAGCGAGATCATCGCGATGCGAGCACACACCGAAGTCGGCGCGCAACTGCTCGAACACTCCGACGACCCTACGCTGCAGATGGCCGCCGGGATCGCGAAATTCCATCATGCGTGGTGGAACGGCGCGGGCTATCCCAACGTGTCCGGCGAGAGCATCCCGCTGGCCGCGCGCATCTGCGCCTTCGCCGACGTGTACGACGCTCTGACCAACGAGCGTCCCTACAAGCGCGCATGGCCGCACAAGCTGGCCGTCGAGCAGATGCTCTGCGAGAGCGGCGCGCACTTCGACCCGCGCCTGATGCAACCCTTCCTCAAGGTCCTCGAACGCCACGTCGGCTCCAACGCCGTCACGCCGTCGACCAAGCTGCACCTGCAGGACATGGAGGCCAACGGACTCCTGACCTCGCGGCGCAAGCTGATGCTGACGGTCCAGGCCGCCTGATCGTCAGGGCAAATGCCGGTCCGGCTATCGACTTCCCTCGCCGGCGTTGTACCGTTCGGGCATGAAGATCCCATCCAGACTGCAGCCGCTCCTCGATGACGGCCTGATCGACCGCGTCCTGCGCCAATTGATGAGCGGCAAGGAAGCCGCCGTCTACGTCGTCGAATCCGATACGCCCGACGGTCCCGAAGCGCGCTGCGCCAAGGTCTACAAGGATGCGCAGCAACGCAGTTTCCGCCAGGCCGTCGACTACACCGAAAACCGCAAGAGCAAGAACAGCCGCGATGCGCGCGCCATGAACAAGGGCACGGCCTTCGGTCGCAAAGCGCGCGAGGAGGCCTGGCAGAACGCCGAGGTCGACGCGCTGTATCGCCTCGCGGCCGCCGGCGTGCGTGTGCCGAAGCCCTACAACTTCCTCGAAGGCGTGCTGCTGATGGAGCTGGTCACCGACGCCGACGGCAACGCGGCGCCGCGCCTGAACGACGTCGACTTCTCGCCCGAAGCGGCCCGTCGCCATCACCGCACCCTGCTCGACGAAGTCATCCGCATGCTGCTCGCCGGCGTCGTGCACGGCGACCTGTCCGAGTTCAACATCCTCGTCGCGGCCGACGGCCCGGTGATCATCGACCTTCCGCAGGCCGTGGACGCCGCGGGCAACAATCACGCGAAGGCGATGCTCGATCGCGACGTCACCAACCTCGCCAACTACTTCGGCCGCTTCGCACCGGAACTGATCGGTACCGAGTACGGCAAGGAGCTGTGGGAGCTCTACGTGCGCGGCACGCTGGAAGTGGGCATCCCGCTCAGCGGCCGCGTCGCGGCGCCGCGCGCCAAGGTCGATCTCGGCGGCCTGATGAACGAGATCGAGGACGCGCGCTTCGAAGAGGAAGCACGGCAGATGCGGATGGGGCAGCCGGAGAACTGATCATGCCGACGCTGCCCACCTATGAAGACGTCGCCGCCGCTGCGGCGCGCATCGAGGGTGCTGCGCACCGCACGCCGGTCATGACCTCGCGCACCGTCGACGAGGCCTTCGGCGCGCAGGTCTTCTTCAAGTGCGAGAACTTCCAGCGGACGGGTGCGTTCAAGTTCCGCGGCGCATTCAACGCACTGTCGTGCTTCGATGCGGAGCAGCGCAAGCGCGGGGTCGTCGCCTTCTCGTCGGGCAATCACGCACAAGCCATCGCGCTGTCGGCGCGATGGCTCGACATGCCGGCCACGATCGTGATGCCGCACGATGCGCCCGCGATGAAGGTCGCGGCGACCAGGGACTACGGCGGCAAGGTCGTGCTCTACGACCGCTACACCGACGACCGTGAGGCGATCGGACGACGGCTCGCCGAAGAACAGGGCCTGACGCTGATCCCACCCTACGACCATCCCCACGTCATCGCCGGACAGGGCACGGCCGCGATGGAACTGTTCGACGAAGTCGGGCCGCTCGATGCGCTGTTCGTGTGTCTCGGTGGCGGCGGGCTGCTCTCTGGTTGCGCACTGGCGACCCGCGAGCTGTCGCCGAAAGCGAAGCTCTACGGCGTCGAGCCCGAGGCCGGCAACGACGGCCAGCAGTCCTTCCGAGCGGGAGCCATCGTGCACATCGACACGCCGGTGACGATCGCCGACGGTGCGCAGACCCAGTATCTCGGCGAGCTCACGTTCGCGATCATCAGGCGTGACGTCGACGACATCCTGACGGCGAGCGACGCGGAGCTGATCGAAGGCATGCGCTTCTTCGCGTCGCGGATGAAGATGATCGTCGAGCCGACCGGTTGCCTCGGCTTCGCGGCAGCTCGCAGGATGGGCCTGAAGGGACAGCGCGTCGGCGTCATCGTCAGTGGCGGCAACGTGGACCTGACGCGCTTCAGCGCCCTGCTCGCGGGTTGACTACAACGCTACGGTCTGACGCACCGCGTGTTCCCAGCGCTGCATCAGCACATCGGCCTGCGTCCTCGGCATGGTCGGCATGAACGTCCGGTCCGCCTGCCACAGCGACGAGAGCTCGGACTCGTCGGCATACAGGCCGCACGACAGGCCCGCGAGATAGGCCACGCCCAAAGCCGTCGTCTCGGTCACCGCAGGTCGCACGACCGGGATTCCGAGCAGGTCGGCCTGGAACTGCATCAGCAGGTCGTTGACGCTCGCACCTCCATCCACGCGCAGTTCCGCGACCGGCCTGCCACCAGTGGCCACCACGTCGCGGCTCATCGCCTGCAGCAATGCGGCACTCTGGTAGGCGATGCTCTCGAGCGCGGCGCGGGCGATGTGCGCGACCGTCGTACCCCGCGTCAGGCCGGTCAGCGTGCCGCGCGCCTTGGCGTTCCAGTACGGTGCACCGAGGCCAGTGAAGGCCGGCACCATCATCACGCCGCCCGCATCGGGCACGGTCTCGGCGAGCGCCTGCACGTGCGCGCTGCCCTCGATCGCTTTCAATCCATCCCGCAGCCACTGGACCACCGCCCCGCCGACGAAGACGCTGCCTTCCATCGCGAACAGCGGCGTGCTGTCGCGTTGCGCGGCACTGGTCGTGACGAGGCCGTTCTGCGAAATTTTGAAGGCCTCGCCGGTGTGCATCAGCAGGAAGCAGCCGGTGCCGTAGGTGTTCTTGGCCATGCCGGCGCCGAAGCAGGCCTGGCCGAACAGCGCGGCCTGCTGGTCGCCGGCCACGCCACCGATCGGCAGCGATGCGCCGAGCAGGTCCGCGTCGGTGTCCGCAAAGTGGCAGCTCGATGGCCGCACCTCCGGCAGCAGGCTCGCGGGAATGTCGAGCGCGGTGAGCAACTGTTCGTCCCAGCGATTGGCCCGCACGTCGAACAGCATCGTGCGCGAGGCATTGCTGACGTCGGTGACATGCACACGCCCACCGGTGAGCTTCCACATCAGCCAGGTATCGACCGTGCCGAACGCGAGCTCACCACGCTCGGCAAGCTCGCGGGCATGCGGCACGTGGTCGAGCAGCCAGCGCAGCTTCGTGCCCGAGAAGTAGGCATCGATCACGAGGCCTGTCTTCTCGCGGACCAGGTCGGTCAGCCCATCCGTACGCAAGCGCACGCACAGGTCTTCGGAGCGCCGGTCCTGCCAGACGATCGCGCGATGCAACGGCTCGCCGGTCGCCCGGTTCCACAGCACCGTGGTCTCGCGCTGGTTGGTGATGCCGATCGCTTCGATGTCGCGCGCGGTGAGGCCGGCCTTCGCCAACGCTTCGCACGCCGTGGCTAGCTGGTCGTTCCAGATCTCGAGCGGATCGTGCTCGACCCAGCCCGGCTGCGGATAGATCTGTCGCAGCTCGCGCTGCGCGACGGCGACCGTCCGTCCATCACGATCGAAGACGATGCTGCGGGAGCTGGAGGTGCCTTGATCGAGGGCGAGGAGGTAGCGCATCGAGACGTCCTGCATTGCCGGATGGAGCGGGCACTATAAGCGACCGCTCTCATCGTCCGTCGTCAGCGGGCATCGCCCCAACCGCCTCCGAGGGCCTTGAACAACGCGACAAGGTCCGTCGATGCCGTGACCACACTCTGCGCCAGGTCGAGTTCCGCCTGATTCGCCTGATGTTCGGCGTTGAGCACTGACCTGCTCCCTCCCTGCCGTACCAGCGTAATGGAAGTGAAGTCCGTCACGCTGGAGAATGACGGGCATGAAGACGAGCAGATTCAGCGAAGAACAGATCATTGGTTTCTTGAAGCAGGCCGAGGCCGGCATGCAGATCA
>JANXTA010000144.1 GCA_025356395.1 Betaproteobacteria bacterium | reverse complement strand
TCGCTTGCGCTGACGGCCGCGGGCTCGACGGCGTGGTCGTCAACGCCGGGATCGTCGCCCCGTCGATGTCGCTCGCGGACATGGGCATCGCGCGCTTGCGACGCATGTTCGACGTCAACATCCTCGGGGCCTACCTTTGCGCACGTGAAGCGGCCCGCCGGATGCCCAGGTCGAGGGGCGGTCGCGGGGGTTCGATCGTGATGGTCTCCTCGGCGGCGTCGCGGCTCGGATCGCCCTTCGAATACGTCGACTATGCCGGCACCAAGGGCGCCATCGATACGCTGACGATCGGGCTTTCGAAGGAACTCGGCGGCGACGGCGTACGCGTCAATGCGGTTCGCCCGGGTCTGATTCGAACCGACATTCACGGTTCGGGTGGACAACCCGACCGGGCCGCGCGCCTCGGCAGCTCGGCGCCGCTGGGACGCCCGGGCGAGGCCGCGGAGGTCGGTGCCGCGATCCTCTGGCTTCTGGGCGACACGTCGTCGTACTGCACCGGTGCCCTGCTGGATGTTTCCGGCGGGCGTTGAAACATCGAAGGTCTGCGTTCTGCGCGAATCCGTCGAGGGCTCACGAAAGGCCCGATCCACAGCACGCCACTCAGGTCGGATCGATCAACCCCATGCCGATCATCCTGAGCGCCGTCATGCTCGGCGCGAAGAAGTAGTCGCCACCACGCGTCGACACGAACTGCGGCAGGTTGTTCGCGACGAACGGCGCGTTGCCCGACGTCGGCTCCGCCGCGATCACGAAACGCGCGCCGTCCGAATGGTTGCCCACCAGCGGACAACTGTCGTTGCCGGCGTTGAAGTCGAGACCGAAGTTCAACCACTGCTGCTGCACGAACTCGAACTGGCGGCTCAACGACGCGCAGTGGCACAGCATGATGATGCCGTGCTCGCCGTCCGCCGCGTCGTGCGTCCCGTAAGGAAGCCCGCGGCGCAGCAGGCGTCGACGGTTGTTGAGCGCGCTGCCCATGCGGTTCTTCGGCTTGTCGGTCGCGCGCGGGTCGAGCGAGTCGCGCGTGTTCATGCGCCGCATGTGCGACGTCATCGGACAGCGCGTGCCCTGCGGGTCGTCGCCGTAGCGGAACTCGACGAAGGCTCGCGCACGCTCGGCCGTCCCCAGCGCGTAACGCGCGTTGAAGGCCTTCCAGCCCGCGATGTCGGGCGCAGCCGTCAACGGCACGCCGTCGGTCCAGCGTCCGGCCATCTTGGCGAGCAGCGTGTGACGCGCGTCTTGGATGTTGTCGAAGCGCCAGGCCGACGCGAAGCGAGCGGCACTGTCGTCGATCCACGCATCGAAAGCCTCGACGTGCTGATGCAGCTTGCGATAGCTGAAGAAGCTGCCATTGCGGCTGAAGTCCGGTGGCATCGCGGCACCCGCGACCTCCTGCGCCTCGTCGGCCCAGCCGAGCAGGAACTCGCCGGTCGCGATCGGTCGCCAGTTGCCGAGCCCGTCGACCGCGCCCTGACCGATCGCCAGCACCTCTTCCTCGCCCTGCGGGTACTGGCCCGAGAAGATCGGGTCGCCGATCGCGTCCATGAAGCCGAAGTGCTCGAAGGGCGTCGGCTGGTGATCCTGCATCAGCGCCGACAACTCCTGCCAGCGGGTCGACGGTCCGCGATGGCCTTCGAGCAGCGTCAACGCGCCCGGCTTGCCGCTGCTGGTCGTCGCGATCAGTTGCAGGATCTCGGTAGTGATGGCCTCGAGTTGCGCCACGGGCTCGCCCGACGCGTCGGCCTGCGCGTTGAGCGTCAGCAGGATGTGGACCGACGGCTGTTCCGGTCGCCAGACCTGGTCCCAATGGTCGGGCGTGTTGTCGAGCACGTCGTCGCCGAGGATGGACGCGCGGGCCACCATGCCGTCGATGAAGTCGTCGGGCATGCCGCGCAGCGTGCGGATCGGCAGGCCGAGCGCGAGCAGGCCGCGGAACGTGAACGCGATGTTGATCGCCACGTCGGGTCGCGTGACGGTGCTGGGGATCGCCATCAACCGTGGGCGGTTCGACGGCCAGCGCAACGCGGTGGTCACACGTCGATGGATGGCCTGCACGAAAGCGCGACCCATCGCGGCATCGCCGACATGCAGCAAGAGGTAGCGCGCCTTCGGAAACCCGAGCCGGCCGTAGGCGGTGAGGATGTTGCCCTGGATATCGGCGAGTTCGAGCTTGGACGCGGTCATAACGCCACCCGCTTCGGCGTCACCACCAAGTGCTGCACGAGCCGCACGCCATCGGAGCGGATCACGCCCGGTGGCTGGGTCGGGGCGGTCGTGTCGTCGGGTCTCACCTGCGCGAGGAAGGCGCCGAAGCGCGCGTGGACCTGCGCCGCATCGAGACCCTGCAGGTCGGCCGCGAGCAACGCGAACTTCTGCTGCACGTGCAGCGCCTTGAGGATGGACGGGAGGTCCGTGTCGGCGCCGACCGGAAAGGGTCTGCACCCCTTCAGCCACAGCAGACCCAGCACGCCGACGAGTGCGATCACCGCCGCCACGGGTACCGCCAGCAGCATCCACCACCAGTGTCCAGCGAGCAGCCACCACGCGAGGCCCGAGAGCACGACCAGCCCGACGCCGAAGGGCAGCGCCAGCCCCGGGATCGTGTAGCCGTCCAGGTCTCCGGTTGGCACGTAGTAGTCGTTGAAGCTCATCGTCGTCTCGATCTGGCAGCGCTTCAGCCACGCGACGAAGGTCGCGCCATCGCTGACCCGGTCGAAGCCGACGCACGAGGCGCCGACCGCGCGCAGCTCGACGCCCATCGTCGTCCACAGGCCTTCGGCCCAGCTCGCGAGCCCGCCGTCGGCCTCGTCGGCATGCGCGTCGAAGTCGGCGCAGAACATCAGGTAAGGGCAAGACAGGTTGTCGACCGGCTCGTGCGCGAGCAGGTCGACGCCGCGCAGGCCCTGTACCAGCGAGTTGCCCGCGTCGCGGCCGTTGTACATCGGCTGGTCGATCAGGCTCGCGCGGACGAAATGCGTCCGCTTGCAGCGCGAGAACGGACTGTCGAAGCCCGCCGCGATGCACGCGGAGCTCTGCTGCGCGGTCGGCAACGTGGCGAGCATCTCGCGCAGCACGTGAATCGGCGACGTGAAACTGCCGTCGGCGCGTGACATCGGATCGCGCTTGACCGGGATCAGCGTCGTGAGGAAGTAGTGACCACCGTCGATGTTAGCCATGTCAGTGCCCGGTGCCCCATTGCGCTTCGACGAAAGGCTGGCGGTGAACGTCGGCATTGGACGTGTCGTTGCTCGCGACCGGCGCGAAGCCGGGCGAGCCCAGGTCGTTCTGCACGCCGACCAGCGCAGTGCGCCACAGCGCATCGAACTGCGCGGGCGACGAGGTCGCATGCACCACCGCCAGGTCGCGGACCGCGTTGCGCACGCGCAGCGCGCACTTGATGTCGCGCTGCGCCGAGCCGGGCGTCGCGTTGTAGTAGTAGTCGGTGTAGATCTGGTTAGCGCGGATGTAGTCCTTGAAGGGCGTGATCGGGACCGACCTCGGATAGCGCGTCGACGAATACCAGAACATGTCGAGGCCGTTGGGCAGGCCATCGGAGAACGCGTCGATGTACTGGTCCCAGGTGCCGTTGAAGTTGCTGCAGAAGATCATGTAGTCGTTGACCAGGGTCTCCTTGCCCTGCCCCAGGTCGGGCCACTGGTCGCGCCTGACCATGACCCAGCGCGCGAAGTGGATGATCGACAGGCCGAGCAGGCCCGCGAGCTTGTCGGGCAACGCGCGCGCCGCCATGAAGATGAACGTGTTGACGAACGTCCTGCGCGGCTGCATCGGCGTCAGGATGGTCATCGCGTAGGCCTTGCCGGCGACATTGCTCACGGCGAATCTCCAAAGGCGAAGGTGATCTTGCAAACGTCGGGCATGACGTTTCGCGCGGCAGTCAGCTTGCTGCATTTCGGCCCTGATCCGCAAGCCTCGGAAACAAAGGTCCCGGAAGCGGCCCGGCGCCGCGACGTGTTCCCGAGCCCTTAACGACTTGCCGATCCGTGGGCCATCCGTAGGTTTTCCCTTTCCATCGTGAGCTCTCGGAAATCGCCTCCGCATCATCGACGGTCGCTTCAACGACCGGCGTGCGCAGCGAACACCGAACGCGTCCTGCACTCCGCGGACGCGACCATCGGTCACCACGCATTCGGGGGAATTCATGGACAAGGCACTGAACGAAATCATCGCAGCCAAGGAAGGCGTCGAAGAACAACTGATGAAGCTGCCGGGTGTCACGGGGGTCGACGTCGGCTACAAATACACGGGAGGGGTGCGCACCGACGAGGTTGCGATCCGCGTCATGGTCGCCAAGAAAGATCCGGCGGTCGCGGCGAAGAACAAGGTTCCCGAAACCATCGATGGCATCAGGACGGACGTCATCGAGCGCACCTACTTCCTGCAGGACAACCCGTCGAATCGCAAAAAGGTCGGCGACATCACGCTCGACGCGGACACCGGCAACTACAGCCCGGTCAAGGGCGGCATCAGCATCGGGCCGTGTCGTGCGGTTGGCGGCTTCGTCTACGTCGGCACGCTCGGCGCGATCGTCAAGGACAACGCCAGCGGCAACCCGCTGCTGCTGTCGAACTTCCACGTCATGTGCATCGACAACGGCTGGCATGCCGGCGACACGATGGCCCAGCCAGGCCGCGTCGACGGCGGAAGCTGTCCGGCCAACGTGATCGGCACGCTGCAGCGTGCGGCGCTCACCGGCATCGTCGACTGCGCGGTTTCCAGCCTGTCGGGACGCAGCTACTCGTGCGAGATCGTCGACATCGGCCGGGTGGCGGGCACGGCGGTGGCCACGCTCAACAGCCCGGTCCGCAAGCGCGGCCGCACGACCGGACTGACTTACGGCTTCGTCGACAGCGTGAGCCTCTCGGTGAACATCGACTACGGCCCCACGCTCGGCACGCGCACGCTGACCAACCAGATCGGCATCCGTCCCGATACCGCGCACAACGCGGCGTTCGGTGATCACGGCGACTCGGGATCGGCGGTCGTCGACGGCTCCATCCACGTCGTCGGCCTGCACTTCGCCGGCAGCAGCGACGGGCACGGCATCGCCAACCAGATCGCCAACGTGCTGTCGGCGCTCAACGTCTCGATGTGCACGGGCCCGACCAAGTCGTTGCTGAAGGACAGCAAGGACACCCACAAGGAAATCGAGAAGATCCCGACCAAGGATTTCAAGGTCGAGAAGCTGGAGATCAAGGAGATCGAGAAGAACCCGTCCAAGGAAGCGAAGGATCACAAGGTCGAGAAACTCGAGATCAAGGAGTTCGACAAGCCGTTCGGCGATCACGGTCCCGGCAAGGGTCCGGTCGAAGGTCCGGGAAAGTTGTCGGACGGTCCCGGCTTCCCGCAGCTACCCGGTGCTCCGAACATCGGCGGTGGCCAGGCGAAGGTGGTCGACAAGCTGAAGGACTTCAAGGAGATCGACAACAAGCTGTCGAAGGACTTCAAGGAGAAGGACAAGGAGAAGAACGAGGGCAAGGAGTCGAAGGATCACAAGGAAGGCAAGGACCACAAGGAGTCCAAGGACCACAAGGAGCAGAAGGAGCACACCAAGCACGAGGGCAAGGACCACAAGTTCGAATTGAAGGAGATCGACCACAAGCTGATCTTCGAGCAGTTCGATCCGAAGACCCTGGCCGAAGGCGGACCACCGGTGTTTCCGGGTCAGCCGGTCGAAGGTGGCGACATGAGCCAGCGCATGGCGCAGCTCGAAACTGCCGTCGCGGCGCTGTCGACCTTCATCACGGCCGATCTTCGACCCGATCTCGGAGCCGGTGCATTGACCAACGAGGCCGACAAGAAGTGCAACTGCTGACCTGCCTGTGAAGACCGCGCGCTGCCGGCCGGGGCCGGTGGCGCGCGCTTGATCCAACCGACCTGGGAGAACGACGATGTGGCTGATCCTGAGCGATGCCCACGATGCGTCCGCGCTATGGGCACATGCAAAGTTGAAGAAGCGCGGCTTGCGCGCGATCGAGTTCGTCAGTGCCGAGCAACTGGCCCTGAGCACGTTCACGGAACATCGGCTGGACGGCATGCTGTCCACGCTGCGTTTCCGCACCGAAGCCGGTCTGCAGGTCGACGGCGATCACCTCGACGGTGTCGTCAATCGGCTCTACACGGTGCCGGTCGCGCACTGGCGCAGCGCGCCGCAGGTCGACCAGGACTACGTACAGCAGGAGATGGCCGCGTTCTTCCTGAGCTGGATCCATGCGCTGCCCTGCGCGGTCGTCAACCGCCCCACGCCGCAGGGGCTGTGCGGCCAGTGGCGCCAGGAGTCGGAGTGGGTCGTGCTCGCGCGCAGCGCGGGACTCGCGGTCGCGCCCTATCGGCAATCGTCCCGCGACCGGATCGACGAGATGAAGGGCGAGAAGCGCCTGGTGCCTGCAGGCGCGCGCGTCGCGACGGCCGTGGTCGTCGGGCGACGCGTGCTCGGCCTGCCGCTGGCTCCCGCGATCGCAGCGGCCTGCGTCCGCCTCGCCGAACTGGCGTCGGTCCATCTGCTCGGTGTCGACTTCGTGGTCGATCCGCGCGGCACCTGCAACTTCGTCGGCGCCAATCCGATGCCCGACCTGCGGGTCGGCGGCGATGCGCTGATCGAAGCTCTCCTCGATGACCTGACCACATTGAAGGCGGCAGCATGATCCTGCTCTGCGGTATCCCCTCCGAATCCCCGCTCGCCCTCGTCGGCGATGCACTCGACCGACTCGACGAGCCTTATCGCTGGTTCAACCAGCGCCGCTTCGCCGACACGGACATGGTTTTCGAGATCGACGACCACGGCATCGGTGGCTGGCTCGAGATCGGCGGCGAAGGCATCCCGCTGGAGAGCGTCCGCGGCGTCTACTCGCGGATGATGGATCACACGCGCCTGCCCGAACTCGCGGACGAGTCCGCGGGCTCCGAGGCGACGCGCCAGTGCGCCGCGCTGCAGGACACGATGACGCGATGGGCCGAGATCTGTCCGGCCCGCGTCGTCAACCGGATCGCGGCAATGGGGTCGAACTCGTCGAAGCCCTACCAGGCGCAACTGATCCGGGAGTACGGCTTCGAGGTGCCCACGACGCTGATCTCGAACGACCCGGCGGAAGTGCTGGCCTTCAACGCCGAGCAGGGCCGCACGATCTACAAGTCGATCAGCGGCGTGCGCTCGATCGTGCAGACCTTCGACGAGAAGGATCTCGATCGCCTGGCGGCGATCCGCTGGTGTCCGACGCAGTTCCAGGGTTATGTCGCGGGCACCGACGTGCGGGTGCACGTGGTCGGTCAGGAGATCTTCGCGACCGAATGCAAGTCGGATGCCACCGACTACCGCTATGCGAAGCGCCAGGTCGGCGAGGCGGCGCGGCTATCGGCGATCGAACTCGAAGACGACGTGGCGGAAAAGTGCGTGGCGCTGACCGAAGGACTCGGCCTCGCGTTCTCGGGCATCGACCTCAAGTTCACGCCCGACGGCCGCGTGTTCTGCTTCGAGGTCAATCCGTGCCCGGGGTACAGCTACTTCGAGGCAAACAGCGGACAGCCGATCTCGATGGCCGTCGCGCGCCATCTGGCAGGGCACTGATCAGCCCTGCAACCCGAAGCGACGCTCGATCACTTCGATGGGCACGCCTTCGACCGAGGTCGGCAGTGAAGGCGCAGCGCCGAGCGACTCGACGTAGACGCGGATCGTCGGCGTGCTGCCGTTGCCTAGATCGACGCCGGTCACGCCGGGCATCTTCAGCACGTCCGGCTCGAAACGCGCCTTGATCTCGGCGGCCTGTTCACTCGTGATCGCTGCCATGGTCAGAGCCTCTCGAAGATCGTCACGTTGGCCATGCCGCCGCCCTCGCACATCGTCTGCAGTCCGTAGCGCTTGCCGCGCGCTGCGAGCGCGTGGATCAGCGTTGTCGCGAGCTTCGTGCCGGACGCGCCGAGCGGATGGCCGAGCGCGATGGCACCGCCGTTGACGTTGAGTCGCGCGGGGTCGGCGGCGGTGGCCTGCAGCCACGCCAGCGGCACCGGCGCGAAGGCTTCGTTGACCTCGAAGAGATCGATGTCGTCGATCGTCATGCCGGCCTTCTTCAGCGCGCGTTCGGTGGCGGGCAGCGGCGCCTCGAGCATCACCACCGGGTCGTGGCCCAGCACGCTCATGTGATGGATGCGGGCCAACGGTTCGACACCGAGCGCCTTCAAGCCGCGCTCGCTCACGACCATGACCCCCGATGCGCCGTCGCAGATCTGGCTGGCGTTGGCCGCGGTGATGCTGCCGCCCTCGGCCAGCAGCTTGACCGCGGCGATGCTCTCCAGCGTCGCCTCGAAGCGGATGCCTTCGTCGACGGTGTGCAGGCCGTCGCCGATGGAACCGTCGGCCATGCGCGTGGCCAGCGGCAGGATCTCGCGCTCGAACGCACCGCTCTTCGTGGCCGCGATCGCGCGCTGGTGGCTGCCGAGCGCGTAGCGATCGAGCGCGTCCTTGTCGAGCCCGTACTTCTTCACGATCATCTCGGCGCCCGTGAACTGGCTGAACTCGATGCCCGGATAGCGCTGCTGCATGACCGGGCTCATGTAGGTGCCCATGCCGTTCTTCTGCGGCAACGCGGACGGCGTGAACATCGGCACGCGCGTCATGCTTTCAACCCCACACGCGATGACGACGTCCATCGTCCCGGACATCACCGCCTGCGCCGCGAAGTGCAGCGCCTGCTGCGACGAGCCGCACTGGCGATCGAGCGATGTGCCCGGCACGGACTCGGGCAGGCGCGAAGCCAGCACCGCGTTGCGTGCGACGTTGGTGGACTGCTCGCCGGCCTGGCTGACGCAGCCGGCGATGACGTCCTCGACCAGCGCCGGATCGCAGTGCGCGCGATCGAGCAGCGCGTCGATCACCTGCGCGGTGAGATCCACCGGATGCCAGCCGGCGAGACGGCCACCGCGGCGGCCACCGGCCGTGCGGACGGCGGCGACGATGAAGGCTTCGGGCATGACTGTTTCCTTAATGGGGTGACGCGGGGCGCCGTGAGCAGGGATGTTACGTCCGTGCAGCGCGTGCATCATGTGCGACCCAACAGCCGGCTGAACAGGACCACGCATGCAGGATCCGATACAGACCCTGAAGATTTCGTCGAACGCGTTGTCCGCCGAAATCTCGACGCTCGGAGCCGAACTCCGGAACCTGTGCGACGCGCAGGGCCGGCAACTGCAGTGGGACGGCGACCCCGGCGTCTGGAACGGACGGGCGCCGATCCTGTTCCCCATCATCGGCATGCTCGAAGGCGGCACCTACCGCCTCGACGGCAAGAGCTACGCGATGCCCAAGCACGGCTTCGGTCGGCATTCGCAATTCGACGTGGTGTCGCATGACGCCGGTGCGGCTCTGCTGCGGCTGGTCGCCAACACCGGTACGCGCGGGATCTACCCCTTCGAGTTCCAGCTCGACATCGCGCTCAAGCTGGTCTATGCCGAGCTGAGTCTCGTCGCGACGGTCGCCAATCACGACACGCAGCCGATGCCCGCGAGCTTCGGCTTCCATCCGGCGTTGCGATGGCCGCTGCCCTACGGTCTTCCGCGCGCGGACCACGTCATCCGCTTCGAGCACGACGAGCCTGCTGCGATCCGCCGCATCGACGGCAGCGGCTTGTTGTTGTCCGAGCCGCGACCGACTCCGGTCGTAGGCGACACGCTGGCGCTGCGCGACGATCTCTTCGTCGACGACGCGCTGATCTTCGACAGCCTGAACAGCCGACGTGTGTTCTACGGCGCCGGCGAAGGGCCGCACCTGGAAGTGCGCTTCGACGACTTCCCGACCCTGGGCGTCTGGACGAAAGTCGGTGGCGGCTTCCTCTGCATCGAGCCGTGGCAGGGCATCGCCGACCCGGTCGGCTTCGACGGCGATTTCCGCGACAAGCCGGGCATCGTGTCGATCGCAGCCGGAGAGTCACGATCCTTCGCGATGACGATCGCCTTGCACACGGAGCCGACGCGCTGACGCGTCTGTGCCGATAATGCGATTTCCGACACGACGGATCGACGACCCATGGATGCAAGAGCGCTCTTCCACCTGGCCTTCCCGGTACACGACCTGAGCGCGGCGCGAAGCTTCTACGGCGACTTGCTCGGTTGCGCGGAAGGCCGCAGTTCGCCGGAGTGGGTGGACTTCGATTTCTACGGACACCAGATCGTGGCGCACCTGTCGCCCGACGAGTGCGGCCATCGCCGCACCAGCGAGGTCGACGGCGAGGATGTCCCGGTGCGGCACTTCGGCGCCATCCTGCCGATGAGCCACTGGGAGACTCTGGCCGAACGACTGAAGGCCGCAGGGACGACCTTCGTGATCGAGCCGCAGGTCCGCTTCAAGGGCAAGGTCGGCGAGCAGGCGACGATGTTCTTCCTCGACCCGTCGGGCAACGCGCTCGAGTTCAAGGCCTTCGGCGACATCGGCCAGGTGTTCGCGAAGTAGTTCAGCCGTCGAGGCCGACGAGCACCGTTCCCTTCGCCGCGACGCAGACCACGTCGGCTTCATCGCGAAGGCTGCCGACCAGGTCGACCATCTGGCCCTTGCCGCCGCGATGGGGCCGGACCACCGTCACGGTCCATTCGAGCGTCACGCGTGCGGTCGCAAAGACCGGTCGCTTGAAGTCGATCGTGAAGCTGACGCCGACGACCGTACTGCGTTTCGAGAAGTGGGACGCGGTGAGGCCCATCAGCAGCGCGCCGGTGTGGGTGCCGCTCGCGATCAGCTGCCCGTAGCGGGATCGCGCGGCGACGTCGGCGTCGAGATGCAGCGGGTTGGTGTCGCCCATCGCCAGCGAGAAGGCACGCACGGTTTCAGGCGTGAATGCGTGAAGCGCGGAGAAGGTCTCGCCGAGGTTCACGGATGCGGTATCGGTCATCGTCTGCGGATCGGCGTGGGTCGGTGACAACGCGAATGGAGCGAGCGCAACGGTTGCCGGCCGCATCGCTTGTCGTTTGTTGCACAAGATCGTCGAGGATAGCAACGAAGCCACGGCGACGCAGGAGGTGGGCGGCACCTGCTGGTCGCATCTGCGCCGTCCATCCTCCAAATGGAACTCGCGCCGTCCGCGACCGATCGGGCATGCTTCGGGCGATGCGCACCTTCTTTCCCCTGCCCGATGTCGCTCCGCTCGCCGCGGACAATCCCTTCGCAGCTCAGAGCGCGCTGCCCCTCCACTACCCGCCGTTCGATCGCATCCGCGACGCCGACTTCCGCCCCGCCTTCGAGGCCGGCATGGCATTGCAGCGCACGGAGATCGACGCCATCGCGCGCGATTCTGCGGCGCCGACCTTCGACAACACGGTAGTGGCGATGGAACGCTCGGGCCTGCTGCTGCACCGCGTGCAGACGGTGTTCTCCAACATCAACGCGGCCCACACCGATCCCGAGAAGCAGAAGATCGAGGCCGAGATGGCGCCCCGGCTGTCGGCCCATCGCGACGCCATCTATCTCGACGAAGCGTTGTTCGCACGCGTCAGGACGCTGTACGAGAGTGCTCCCGCGCTGCATCTCGACGTCGAGTCCGGCCAGCTGCTGATTCGCGCGTACACCCAGTTCGTGCGCGCGGGGGCCGCGCTGTTTGATGCCGACAAGGCCACGCTGCGGGAGCTCAACATCACGCTGTCGATGCTCACCACGACCTTCCAGCAGAACGTGCTGAAGGAGACCAATGCGGCCGCCGTTCTGGTCGACGACGCGAAGCAACTCGACGGCCTGTCCGAGCCGCAGGTCGCAGCCGCGTCGCTCGCCGCGCAGGCCCGCGGCCTCGACGGGCGGTGGCTGATCGCGATGCAGAACACGACCACCCAGCCGGCGCTCGCGCAACTGACGGACCGCGCATTGCGACAGCGCATCTACGAACGCTCGAGCGTTCGGAACATCGGAGGTGAGTTCGACAACACGACGGTCATCGCCGACATCGTGCGTCTGCGCGCGGAACGGGCCCGCTTGCTGGGGTATCCCAACCACGCGGCCTGGGTGCTCGACGACGAGACCGCAGGCAGCACCGCGGCGGTCGATGGCATGCTCAGCCAGCTCGGTGCGCCGGCCATGGCCAACGCGAAGAGGGAGGCGGCCGACATCCAGGGGCTGATCGACCAGCAGGCCGCTTCGTCGGGGACGGCGAGCTTCACGCTCGAACCCTGGGACTGGGCGTTCTACGCGGAGCAGGTCCGCGCGCAGCGGTATGCCTTCGACGACGCGCAGGTGCGGCCCTACTTCGAGCTCGAGCACGTTCTGCAGGACGGCGTCTTCCACGCCGCGCAGCAACTCTACGGCGTGAGCTTCGCGGAGCGCACCGACCTGCCGGTCTACCAGCCCGACGTCCGGGTCTTCGACGTCATCGATCGCGACGGGTCGCTGCTCGGCCTCTTCCTCGCGGACTTCTACGCGCGCGACTCCAAGCGCGGTGGCGCCTGGATGAACGCATACGTGCTGCAGTCGCAGCTGTTCTCGATGAAGCCGGTGATCGCCAACCACCTCAACATCCCGAAGCCCCTGCCCGGCCAGCCGACGCTGCTGACCTTCGCGCAGGTCACGACGATGTTCCACGAGTTCGGCCACGCGCTGCACGGTCTGTTCTCGAACGTGCGCTTCCCCAGCCTGTCGGGGACGTCCGTGCCGCGCGACTTCGTCGAGTACCCGTCGCAATACAACGAGATGTGGGCGCAGGACCCGCAGGTGCTGGCGAACTACGCGCGGCACTACCAGACCCACGAACCGCTGCCGCAGGACCTGTTCGAGAAGGTCCTCGCAGCCACGCGGTTCGGCCAGGGCTTCGCCACCACGGAGTACATCGCGGCGGCCACGCTGGACCAGCGCTGGCATCAGCTCGACGTGGGCCAGACGCCCGACGCGGACGGCGTCGTGGCCTTCGAGACCGACGCACTGAAGGAGACCGGCTTCGACTTCGCGCCGGTCGCGCCGCGCTATCGCTCCACCTACTTCTCGCACATCTTCTCGGGCGGCTATTCGGCCGGCTACTACGCGTACCTGTGGAGCGACGTGCTCGCCACCGATACCGAGCAATGGATGAAGAACCACGGCGGCCTGCTGCGCGCCAACGGCGACCTGATTCGCGAGAAGGTCCTGTCGCGTGGACGCAGCGCCGACGTGTTGTCGATGTTCCGGGACTTCTACGGACGCGACCGCGACATCGGCCCGTTGCTCGAGAGCCGCGGCCTGGTGCTCGCCGAACCCGCGGACTCATGAGCCGGCGGCCTCATCGACGCACCAGCGCGCACCCACTCGACGCCGCCCGCCGCCAGGCCAGCAACCCGGGATAGAAGAGCACGAAGTCGCGGAGCCGGCGCGAGGCCGACAGCGACGCCGGTCCGGCGACTTCGACGGCGGCGCCGATCGCGATCATGAGGTGAGTCCTCCGAGTTCTTCCATCGTCCCGTCGGCGCGGACGCGATAGCGACGGCCGCGCCACACCACGACGTCGGTCACGAAGCTCGCACAGAAAACGACGAACGACAGCAGGTCGCGCAACGGCCCGAGCAGCCGGCGAGCCGTCGACACGCCCATCGTCCATTCGACCTGCCATTCGAAAGGCCGCGACAGACCAGGGTCGCGAGCAGCGTGACCAACGCGAATATTTCGTGGCTACCCGCAAGCAGGCCGGCCAGCGCGAACGGCAGCGGATGAGCGATCACCGAACCGGCGAAGCCGAGCGGATCGATGCTGCGGATCGTGCGAGCCCAGCGCAGCTCGTGCAGGAACAGGTCGCTCGCGGAGCGTTCGTTGCAGCGGTGCTCGACGACGTGCGATGCGACGACGACGCGCTGGCCCGAGGCCCGCACCGCCTCGCCGATCGCGTAGTCGTCGGCGAGGTGTCCGACGAAGGCCCCGAAGCCGCCGATGGTCTCGAGCGTCCGTGCGCTGAAGGCCATGGTCGCGCCCATGCACGGACGCGCCTTGGCGAGGCGCACGCAGAGCAGCACGGACGGGACGAAGTGGAAGTCGATGGCCATCGACGACAGCCGCGACCACAGGTCGCGATTCGATCCACCTCGATAGAGGCAGGTCACGAGCCCCACGCCCGGCTCGGCCAGCGCGTCGCAGATTTCTCGCAGGTAACTACGCTCGACACGGATGTCGCTGTCGCTCAAAACCACGACGTCGTGCGCGATGGTCACGCGCATCGCGTTGAGGTTGGCGACCTTCCCGTTGCCTTCGACGCGGCGGAAGCCGACCACCAACTCGAGATCGTGGTCGGGGAAATCGCGCATCAAGCGCTGCACGACCGACCGTGCCGGATCGTTCGCGTCGGCGAGGCCGAACACGATCTGCACCGGGCCGCCATGGTCCTGGTTGACGAACGAGACGAGGTTCTCGTACAGGCCCGCTTCCAGGCCGTGCAGGGGCTTGAGGACCGTGACACTGGCGGCAGCGCAAGCCGGTATCGCGCGCGCACCGCGTCGAAAGCCGCGTACCGCGTACAGCGCGGCAAGCGTGTACGCGCATCCGACGATCGCGATGCCGATGCAGAGCAATGGAATCAGCGCAAGAGACACGGACGCGGCCGGAAACACATGGCCGCGACGTTATGGCGCCAAGCTGAAGGCGGGCCGAACGCCCCGTTCGGTCGGAGGATCAGGCGGCCAGGAAGCTCACTTCGATCCGCGTCCCGTCGAGCTCGGGTCGGGACGCGAGCGAGACCGCGGCCCGGTAGCGCTCGGCGATCTCCTTGACGATGGCCAGGCCGAGGCCCGCGCCATCGCCGGCACTCGAGTCCGAACGCCAGAAGCGACGGAACACCAGTTCCCGTGTGGCGTCGGGGAAGCCGGGCCCATCGTCGGTGACCTTCAGCGTGACGCGGTCGGCGACGTGTTCGAGTCGTACCGTGACGCGACCGCCGAGCCGGCCGTAGCGCAACGCGTTGTCGACGAGGTTGGTCATCAGTTCGCCGATCAGGACCGGGTTCGCCATCACCACCGTGTCGCCACCGCTCCGCTCGAAACCGAGGTCGACGCGACGTTCGCGCGCGTCGGGCAGCATGCGTTCGATGACGGCCTCGGCCACCTCGGCCAGATCGCAACGCGTGCTCGGCAGGCCGGCCTCGCCCGACTCCGCCTGCGCCAGCGACAGCAACTGATCGATCAGGTGCGCGCTGTGCGCGGCCCGCCGCTCGACCGAGTGCATGTTCTCGTGCGCGGCATCGATCGACCTCGCCGTCAGCGCCAGTTGCGCCTGCAACCGCAGCCCCGCCATCGGCGTCTTAAGCTGGTGCGCGGCGTTGGCGAGGAACTGGCGCTGCACGTCGATCGCCTGGACCACGCGGCCGATCATGTGGTTGAAGGCCTCGATCAGCGTCAGCACCTCGGCCGGCGCCTTGCGCGGGTCGAGCGGCTGCAGATTGGCGATCGAGCGTTGCGCCGCATCGGCCTCCAGCTCCCGCAGCGGCGTCAACGCGGTGCCGATGCCGGTCCAGACCAGCACGACCGCGACGAGGATAAAGACGGACATCATCGACACCGTGCCGATCAGGATGCTGCGCGCGATCCCTTCGCGCTTGCGCGTGGTCTCGCCGATCTCGACCAGGGCCGAGGCGTTGCCGGGTCCGACCGGCCTCCGCACATAGGCGACCCGCAGATGGTCCGAACCGAGGTGGATCGAGCGGAAATAGGGTTCGTCGGCGCGGATGTTGAGGTCGGGCAGCTCGCCAAGGTCGCCGTTGCTGGTCAGCAGATGGTGGTCGCCGAGATCGGTGACGCGAAAGATCACGTCGTCGCCCTCGTCGGCCAGCAGCCAGATCAACGCATCGGGCGACACCGACACCCGGGTGCTGCCCTCGACCCAGCGGACCTGGTTGGCAAGCACCTTGACGTCGTCGAACAGCGAGCGGTCGAATGCGCGATTGGCGAAACGCGTGGCGGCCGCGTAGGCGACGCCGGCACCGATCACGCCCATCAACAGCAGGCCCAGCACGAGCCGGCGCGTGAGGGCGACCTTGAGGGACCGATTGGCTTTCGACGTCATGGACGCACGGGCTCCATGGCGCGGATCAGATAGCCGAGCCCGCGCACGTTGTGGATCTCGATGTCGGCAGACGTCAGCTTCTTGCGCAGGCGATGCATGTAGACCTCGACCTTGTTGTCGACCGCGACGCCTTCGTGGCCGATCAGGCTCGCGAGGATGCTCTTGGACACGATGCGGCCCGCCTTGCGTAGCAGGCATTCGACCAGCACCGTCTCGTGATGCGACAGCGACAGCGTCCGATCACCGAGCTTGCCCTGGCGCGTATCCCATTGCCATTGCAGCAGGCCGAGCTTGAGCAAGTCGGGCCGTCCACGACGCAGCAGCGCACGCACGCGCGCGGCGAACTCGGGGAGGTCGAAGGGCTTGGCGAGGTAGTCGTCGGCACCGCCGTCGAGGCCGCGGACGCGCGCCTCCATGCTGCCCCGCGCCGAGAGGATGAGAACCGGCAGTCCCCGATTGATCAGCTCGCTGCGACCCCGCAGGCGCGCCAGCACGTCGAGGCCGTCCATCTGCGGCAGGCCGAGATCGAGCACCAGCAGATCGAAGGTCTCGGTCGCGAGCAGCGTGTCGGCATGGGCGCCGTCCAGCGCTTCGAGCGTGTCGTACCCTGCTGTTTCGAGCGCCTGGATCAGGCCGCTGCGCAGCGTGGCATCGTCTTCGGCAACCAGGATGCGCATCGCGCCCTTTCAGATGTTTGTAAGCTTGAATTTCGTATTATCGGTGCCTTGCGTCCGGCACCGTCCGCACGTGCCCGATCCTGCCGGAGAATCCATGTCCTCGTCCCCCAAGCGCATCGCCACCCTGCTGGCGACGGTGCTCCTCGTCCTTGCGTGCGACGCGCGAGCAGCCGATTTCGCGGTCCTCCGGAAGTTCAGCGTGGCCGGTGGCGGCGGATGGGACTACCTCACCATCGATGCGACCTCGAACCGACTGTTCATCTCCCGTGGCGATCGCGTCCAGGTGGTCGACGTCGGCGACGGCAGCCTGAAGGGCGAGATCGCCGGCACGCCCGGCGTGCACGGCGTCGCGCTCGCCGGCGACCTCGGCAAGGGCTACACCAGCAACGGACGCGACCACTCGATCTCGGTGTTCGATCTCGCCTCGTTGAAGCCCCTGACCAGGATCGACACGCCGGCCGGCGACAACCCGGACGCGATCGTCTACGACGAAGCGAGCCATCGCGTCGTCGCCTTCAACGGCAGGAGTGGCAATGCCAGCATCGTCGACGCGACGCGCGACGTGCTGGTCGCCACCGTCGCGTTGCCCGGCAAGCCCGAGTCGGCGGCCGTCGATGGCCGGGGCCAGGTCTACGTCGCGATCGAGGACAGGAACGAGCTCGCGGTCCTCGACCTGCGGACCGCGACGATGGTCGCGCACTGGCCGCTGACCGGCTGCGACGAGCCCGCCGCCGTCGCCATCGATGCGAGCGCGCGACGGCTCTTCGTGGGCTGCCACAACGCGACGATGCTGGTCGTCGACGCGACCGATGGACGGATCGTCACGAAGCTGCCGATCGGTCAGGGCGTAGATGCCGCGACATTCGATCCCGCCACGAAGCTCGCCTTCAGTTCGCAGTCGGACGGCACGATGACCATCGTGCGCGAGGACACTCCCGAATCCTTCGCCGTGCTGCAGACGGTCGCGACACAACGAGGCGCGCGGACGATGGCGCTGAACACGACGACGCATCGTGCCTGCGTCGTCACGGCCGAGTTCGATGAGGCGCCTGCGGTCGACGGACAACGGCCGCGTCGCACGGTACGCCCGGGAACCTTCACGTTGCTGGTTGTGGGCACGAAGCCATGAGAGCTCGGCGCCACGTCGAGGAACACGGACTCGAACGACTGGGCTGGCTGCGGGCCGCGGTGCTCGGCGCCAACGACGGCATCGTCTCGACGACGAGCCTCGTGCTCGGCGTCGTGGGCGCGCACGCGTCCCACGGCAACATCCTGCTGACCGGCGTCGCGGGCCTGGTCGCAGGTGCGATGTCGATGGCGACGGGCGAGTACGTCTCGGTGTCCTCGCAGGCCGATACCGAGGCGGCTGCGCTCGACCAGGAGCGCGCGGAACTGGCCGACGACTACGGCAGCGAGGAGCGCGAGCTGACCGGCATCTACATCCGCCGCGGGCTCGACCCCGACCTCGCCAAGCAGGTGGCGCACGAACTGATGCAACGCGATGCGCTCGGCGCCCACGCCCGCGACGAACTCGGCATCAACGAAGTGACCGCGGCCCGTCCGCTGCAGGCCGCGGCGGCATCGGCCGTCAGCTTCGCGGCGGGTGCGGCGTTGCCGCTCGCGGTCATCGCGCTGGTGCCGGAACACGTGCTCGCCCTCGCGATCGCGCTATCGGCCCTGGTCTCGCTGGCGATCCTCGGCGGCCTCGCGGCGTGGACCGGCGGCGCGAGGCTGCTGCCCGGCATCGTCCGCGTCACGTTCTGGAGTGCGCTCGCGATGGTCGCCACCTATTCGGTCGGCTCGCTGTTCGGCACCGCGGACTGACACGCCATGAATACGGCTCGCGACACCGGCACCAAGGTGCCGGAGGTCACGCTGATCTTCTGGATCGTCAAGATCGCCGCCACGACGCTCGGCGAGACCGGCGGCGACGCGGTTTCGATGTCGATGCACCTCGGTTACCTGGTCGGCTCGCTGATCTTCGCAGCGCTGTTCGCGGTCGTGGTGCTCGCGCAGATCCGGGCGACGCGTTTCCATCCCTTTCTGTACTGGGCCACCATCATCGCGACGACGACCGTGGGCACCACGCTCGCCGACTTCGCGGACCGGTCGCTCGGCATCGGCTACGCGGGTGGCAGCGCGCTGCTCTTCGCGTTGCTGATGACGTCGTTGCTGGTCTGGTACCGCACGACGGGATCGGTCTCGGTCGCGACCGTGCAGTCGCCGAAGGTCGAGTGGTTCTACTGGATCACGATCCTGTTCTCGCAGACGCTGGGCACGGCGCTCGGCGACTGGACCACCGACTCGGCCGGCCTCGGCTACACGGGTGGAGCGTTGGTGTTCGCGGCCTTGCTCGCGCTGGTCGTAGTGGCGTGGCGATGGACGCGCATCTCCCGCACCGTGCTGTTCTGGATCGCGTTCATCCTCACGCGCCCGCTCGGCGCCGTCGTCGGCGATTTCCTCGACAAGCCGGTCGCTGCAGGTGGCCTCTCACTGAGCCGCTATTCAGCGTCGATCGCATTGCTCGTCTTCATCGTGGCGTGCATCCTGGTTTTCAGGCAGAGACCTGCCACGGCAGCGTACTGAAGCCACCGAAGAGGAAGCGTTCATGGATCCGAGCAAGAGCTGGGTATGGTTCGCGCTGGGCTCGGCCTTCTTCGCCGGCCTGACCGCCCTGCTGGGCAAGCTGGGGGTCGCAGGGATCAACTCCAACATGGCCACGTTGATCCGCGTGGTCGTGATTCTGGTCGTGACCGCCGCACTGGTCGCCTCGCGATCGGAGTGGCAGCGCCTCGACACCATCGCGGCGAAGACCTGGCTGTTCCTCGTCCTGTCGGGCATCGCGACCGGTCTGTCGTGGCTCTGCTACTACCGCGCATTGCAGCTCGGACCGGTCTCGCGCGTGGCGCCGATCGACAAGCTGAGCGTGGTGATCGCGATCGTGCTCGGCGTCGTCGTCGCGGGTGAGACCCTGAGCTGGCCGGTCGCGCTGGGAGGCGCGCTGATCGTCAGTGGATCGATCGTGATGATCGCGTTCTGAATCTGCACCAAGCTGGCCCTGTGGCAGCCGTTGCGTGCGACGCAGGACTTGGCCGCATCGACGATTTGCTCGTGCTCGGCGCGGCGCTGAGCACCGCGCGGGTCGACAAGTACGTCGACGATTTCATCGCCCCCGTGCGCATCCGAAAGGTGGATGCGCACGGGGACGCGGTGCTGCTGGTGATCTTGCTGGGCCTGATCAGCGCGGTGATCGGGACGGAATAACGCCGCCTCGAGAACGATGTTCACCCTGGCGTCGCGCTGCTGACAACCGTCGGTCTGTCGCCGAAGAACGAAATCTTGATCGTCGAGTTTGCGGAGGCTGCGCTCCTGCGCGGCCATTCCTTGATCAACGCCGCACTCGACGGCGCCACTGCGCTCGCGTCCGGTCCTGATGGCCACGCTGGCCTTCATCGCCGACGCGCTGCCACCGGACGTGCCTGCCATCGCCAACGGAAGATCGGTGCCCGCGCGTGCGGCCTTCTTCTCCCCCTCTCGCTGACGTCCAGTGCCAGGTCGCGAGTGCCGCGCCGTCGTCGCTGTTCAACGGCGCGTCGATGCTGGGCGGCGGGCTGGGCGACAACGCGCAGTGATGCCCCGCTTCTAGCCGACAGCCTCGATCTCCGACCTCGCGGCGTCGGGTCGGTAGCGCGCCGCGAGCAGGCATCCGAGCACGATCAACGCGGCACCGGTCAGCGTGATCGCCGTCACCCGCTCGTCGAAGACCAGCCAGCCGAGGACGCTCGCCCACACGAACGCCGTGTACTCGCTGGTCGACAGATGGCTCGCGTCGCTGCGCGCGTAGGCCCACGCGAGCAGCAGCAGCGACACGACTGCGAGCACGGCGGCCAGCACCAGCGGCAGGACGTGGCGCAGCGCCGGGACGTCGGCGAGGAAGGGGCCACCGAGGGCAAGCAGCAGCGTGACCAGCGCGCTCTGCGAAAAGGCGACCTCGACCGGCTCCGCGATCAAGGCCTGGCGACGCATCAGCACGATGTTGAACGCGTAGAGGAAGGCGGAACCCAGCACCGCGAGCGCGCCGAGCAGGGCCACGGCGCCAAGATCCGATCGCCATTGCCCGATGACGATCACGACCACGCCGACGAACGCGATCGACGAGGCGACGACGGAGATGGGCACGATGCGCTCGCGCAGCATCGCAGCCGACAGGAACAGCGACAGCAGCGGCGCGACGAAGGTCAACGCGACCGCCTGCGCCATCGGGATGCGGGCGAGTCCCCAGAAGAACGCGAGTGCCATCGCGGTCGACACCGCGGCGCGCAGGACGTGGACCTTCAGCGCCGCACGCGTCAGGGGCCGACGCGGCCGCGCGAAATAGATCGCGCCGCTGATCAACGTGCCGGCGAGATTGCGCCAGAGCAGCGTGGTGTAGACGCCGATCGCGAGGACCAGGCCCTTCAACATCGCGTCCATCACGGAGAACAAAGCGATGCCCAGGACCGCGACGGCGAACACGGCGGCGGGTGGCCATGCGCGACGACCGGTCTTCGCGGTCATCGCCATGCGTTCGGCCTCGCGCAAAGACGCGGTTCGATCGGGACGAGAGACAATCGCGCCATGTCCTCAACGCCACCGTCGGCCGACCCGCTCCACCGCCTCACGCTCGAAGCCATCGTGACCGCGCTCGTGACGCAATACGGCTGGCCGGGTCTGGGCGAGCGCATCGCGATCCGCTGCTTCCTGGTCGATCCGTCGATCAAGTCCAGCCTCAAGTTCCTGCGTCGCACGCCGTGGGCGCGCGCCAAGGTCGAGAGCCTGTACCTCTTGATGCTGCGGGACCTGCGACGCAACGCGTCCTGACGTCGCGCCTTCACTCGGGCCGACGGAATCCGCCGTCGACCCACGCCGCCGCGCTCCGCGCATCGAGCCGATAACCCGCGCTGACCCTGAACCGCGCGAGTTCGTCCCCCGCCAGGTCGATCGCGCTCAGTACCGCGAACGGATCGTCCTCGTCCGCCACGATGTCGAGCTTGACCGTGACGCGACCTTCGTGGCCGTCGACCGTGACGCTGCGATGAAGCTGGGCCTCGGCCTGCTGCTCGTGACGCCGCAGCACTTCCGACGCGGTCTTGACCAGCGTGATGAAGGCCGAGCCGTCGAGCGGCTTCGGGTTCTTCTTGTCCCGGCCCATGGTCCACGGCCCGACCAGTGCCGGCTCGGCCTCGCCGTCCTTGATCATCGCGACGGCCCAGCCTTCGTCGTCCTCGTTCTTGATGACGCGCGCGGTCCAGCCGTCGTCGCGCCAGAGGCGCGGCTCGTTGATGACTTCGGGGATTTCAGGATCGGTGTCGGTCATCGGTTCATCCGGATGCGGGGAAGCTGGGGAGCAGCAGGGTAGCGGCTGCGCGGCGACGAAGCATGCATCGAACGGCGCGCGCGGCACATCGCGGTGAGTTTCTTTCACGACCGATGACCGATTCTGCCGCACGATCTCGTTCTCAAGGACAGGCGCCCGGCTCCCCGGGTTCACCGGACTCTCATCACGGCTTGCGTCCTTGCGCATCTCCCTCATGATTCGATGCTCTGTCACCCCGAAGTCGTCGCGCCGATCGACTTTCTGGCTGCTTCTGGCCTGTCTGCCGCAGATGGGCCGCTCGGAACCCGCCATGCCGGCGTCCGCTCCCGTCACGTGGCGGCTCGTGGCCCGGATCGTCGCGGTGGGATTGCCGGGCGCCGCCGGCGTGAGGCAGGTCGGTCGCTTCCACAACGGCGGCCCCTTCATCTCGAATCCCGAATTCCTGCTCCAGACCCATCCGGGTCGTGTCCTCGATCCGCAACGCCTGCTGGTCGCGGTCGCCGACAACTTCGGCGCGCCGTCGGCGAGCGGCGGCAGCACGCCCGGGACGGTGCTGTCGATCGATCCGCGGAACGACCACACCCTGGTCGTGAATCCTGCGTTCGCCCGGTCGGGCGGACAGGCGCACGACGCCGGGGGCGCCGTCCAGGTGTTCAGCGCCCAGACGACCGCTTTCCTCAATGCGCGTCACAGCGGCAGCGCGCGCACAGCCACCCTGACGTCGGTGGCCGGCCCCCGCTACATCTCGATCAACAACGCCTTCGGACGTCCGTGGATCGCCAATGCGTCGAAGGGCATCGCCGGAGAAGGCAGCCTGAGCGTCGTCGATCCTGACGGCGCGCCCCTGGCCAACGCACCGAGCGACGACGCCGGTGGCGTCTTCGCGGGCAGCCTGACCAATCGGCACCAGGCCACGAAAGGCTACGCGAGCACGTGGCTCGCCAAAGCGTTCAACTATCGCGAGACCGCGCAGCTGACCGAAGGCTCGCTGGCGCACGCGACGCTCGGCACGGCGTTTCTCGGTGCGTCCCCCGACGGCACCGGGCTCGCCGTCTTCGCGACGGTCACCGCCGACGGGGCGCTCCAGCAAGTCCATGTCCAGGACGGCGTCGACGGTCTTGCGCCTGCCGGCAGCGTGCTGCGGAGCGACGATGACGCCGGCGTGATCGGCATGGCGTTCCGGTGGATCCCCCGACGCGTCCTGTACGTGACGGACGCGGGTCGCAACCAGATCCTGTTGCTGTCGATCGAAGACGACCAGCGGCAGTTCCAGGTGACCGGCACGCGCCGTATCGACTCGCCCTGGCTGAGGACACCCGTCGACCTCGCCGCCGCGGTTCCCGAGATCGGCAATCCCGCCTTCGCGAGCCACACGACGCTGTCGGGCGGATCCGACCTCTACGTGGCGAATCGCGGCGACGGCACGGTGTTGCGGATGACGCAGGACGGCAGGCCCCTGGCCCGCGCCGTCGTCACCTTCGCCGACGGATCGGTGCTTGGCGCGAACCGGATCCGGGCCATCGCCGTGTCGGCCGACGCACGTCGCCTGTGGGTCACGGTCCAGGGTCCGGTGCCGGGCATCCCGGGAAAGGAAGGTGCGCTGCTCGAGCTGGCCGCCTTCGACGGCGGCGGCGTCGATGCGACCGGGACGCCCATGGAGGTGGCCGCCGACCCCGCACTCGTCGCGATCGGGGAGCGCGCATTCCGGCAGGTCTTCACGCCTCGTACCGGCCTGGGGCCGCTCTTCAACGAGCAGTCGTGCATCGCCTGCCACCCAGGACCCGGCGGCGCCAGCGCGCTGGATGCGCATTTCGCCCTGCGCGTCGCGCAGATGAACCCCGTCACCGGCCGCGTCACGCCGATCGATCATCCGAACAGTCCTGTCGCGCGGCATCGCTCGACGCGCGAGTTCGGCGAAGCCGATGCACCCTTGCCGACGTTGCCGCGCGCCGCCAACCTGAGTTCGTTGCGGATACCCATCGCGCTCTACAGCACGGACGCGATCGACCGCGTGTCGGACGCGGCCATCGAAGCCCAGGCGGTCAGCAAGGGGGACGGCATCAAGGGCCGCGTGCACTACGTGTCTGGCGCTGACGGCGCCGAAAGGATCGGCCGCTATGGATGGAAGGCCGCTATCGCGACGCTGGACGAGATGGTCGCGGACGCCTTCGCCAACGAGCTCGGCATCACGAGCGTCCTGGCGGCCCATCCGCTGGCCAACGCGAAGGACGATGGGCGGCTGGTGCGCGCCGTCACGGCTTATCTGCGCGTGCTGCCGGCGCCTCCGCCATGAATACGCTCGCCCTTCGCAGCGGCACGTCCCTGGTGCGTTCGCAGCTGCCCGGCGTGTGCCTCGCGATCGCGCTGGCCACCGTCGCCGGCTGGGTGGCCGGGGGACTGGGCGAGCCACTCGCCCACAACCCGATCCTGGTCGCGATGCTGGTCGGCCTGTTGATCGGCAACTGCTTCGACAGTCCACCGTCGCTCAAGCCCGGTCTCGATTTCTGCAAGCGCTATCTGCTCAGGCTCGGCGTGATGCTGGTGGGGTTGCGCATCACGGTGCGCCTGGTCAGCGAGCTGGGCATCGCACCCATCGCCATCGGCGCGGTCGAACTGGTGGTCGTGATCCTAGTCCTGCGCTGGATCGCCGTCCGCTGGTTCAGGCTCGACGCCGAACTGGCCCTGCTGGTGGCCGCTGGCAGCGCGATCTGTGGCGCCGCCGCCATCCTGTGCGTCGCGGCGCTGACCCGTGCCCGCGAACAGAACGCCGGCGTGGCCATCGCCCTGATCACGCTGGCCGGCACGCTCGCGTTGCTGCTGTATCCGATGCTGTTCGCGGCGGGCCTGATGCCCGCGTTCGACGACCGGCTCTACGGCATCTTCGTCGGCTCGAGCATCTACGAGCTCGCGCAGGTCTACGGCGCCTCGTTCGCGGTCTCGGAGGGTGCGCTCAACACCGCCACGCTGGTGAAGCTGAGCAAGGTGCTGATGCTGCTGCCCACCCTGCTCGTGCTCGGCGCGCTCCGGCGCAGGAGCGATGGGGCGGCGAACCGGTCGCCGCTGCCCTTCCCCTGGTTCATCGTCGGCTTCATCGCCGTGATGCTCTTCAATTCGTCGATCACCCTGCATCCGCAGGTGCGTCGCCTGCTGCTCGACGTCGATCAGTTCCTGTTCATGATGGTGATGGTCGCGCTCGGACTGAGTACGCGCCTCGCGAAGATGGCGGAGGGTGGGGTCGGCTGGCGCCTGCTCGGGGTCGGGGCGGTCGGACTCGTCCTCTCGTCGTCGGTCGCATTCGGGCTGGTTCATCTGCTGGCGCACGACGCAGCACCCGGCGCCGCTGCAGCGGCATCCGCTGAGAGCGCCATGTTGTCGACGGTCGGTGGACGCACGTTCTCATCGGTGGGTTGTGCGAAGTGCCACGTCCCGTCGCTGCGTGGCCGCGACGGAACGGCGGTGACGCTCTACTCGGACCTCCTGCTTCACGACATGGGCCCCGCGCTCGACGACAAGATCCTGCAGGGGTCGGCGACGGGAGCCGAGTGGCGTACTGCGCCGCTGGTGGCGCTGCGGATGCGGCAGCGTTACCTGCACGACGGCCGCGCTGCCACGCCACGCGATGCCGTGATGTCGCACGGCGGCGAAGGGCAGATCGTCCGCGACCGATTCTTCAATCTCGACGGGTCCGAGCAGGACGCCGTCTATGTCTTCCTGAAGGGTCTCTAGTCCCCACGATGCACACGCGAAGCACGACGCACGCCTTTCTCCACGATCGAACCAGGACGCTGAGCTACGTGCTCTGGGACCACGTCACCCGCCGCGCAGCGGTGATCGATTCCGTGCTCGACTACGACCCGGAGTCGAGGCGGATCGGGACGGCGTCGTGCGACGCGGTGCTGGCGTTTCTCGCGGCGCGGCGCCTGCAACTGGACTGGATCCTCGAGACCCATCCCCATGCGGACCACCTGAGTGGTGCGCGCTATCTCCGCGAACGCGCCGGCGGACGCATCGCGATCGGGGCCGGCATCTGTGCCGTACAGGCCCTGTTCCAGAAGCTGCACGCCGGAGAATGCGAACCCGACTTCGCGACCGACGGCAGTCAGTTCGATCACCTCTTCCAGGACGACGAGGTGTTCCGGATCGGCGAGCTGGAAGCACGCGCGCTGCATGTTCCCGGCCATACGCCCGCGGACCTCGCTTATCTCGTCGACGACAAGGTGTTCGTCGGCGACACGCTCTTCATGCCGGACGCAGGCAGCGCACGAACCGACTTCCCCGGCGGCGATGCACGACGTCTGCATCGCTCCATCCAGCGGCTCCTCGATCTGCCGTTGTCGACGGTGATCTACGTCTGTCACGACTACCCGACGCCGCTTCGCGCAGCCGCATGGCGAACGACCGTGGCCGATCAACGCGCCTTCAATGTCCACGCCCGCATCGATGTATCGGAAGACGCCTTCGTGGCGATGCGGAGGACGCGTGACGCGATCCTGCCGGTGCCCGCTCTGCTCATGCCGTCACTCCGGGTGAACCTGCGCGCGGGATGCTGGCTCACGGTGGATGGAACATGACGATCGCTCGCGTCTTCCGGTATCCCGCGGTTCGCACCAATATCCCTTGCGTTTCCTTCATCCTTCCATTCCGAGCCGAAAGATCTTGTTGCTGTTCTGCCAGAACACCAGTTCGGGCTCGACAGGATTCGGCAGCACGTCCTCGACGATCTTGATGTGCTCCTCGATGCCGTAGGGAATGGCGCCGAAGTCGGAACCGAAGACCACGCGATCGATCCCGCACAGTTCCACGGCGGCGCGCACGCCGATCGGGTTGAATCCCATGGTGTCGACCAGGATGTTGGTCTTGAAGTAGTCGGACGGCAGCCGCTGGTTGAGGCGGTACCGCATGAGCAGCTCGTGGCCGACCGACAGCATCGGCGGATGGATGTGGACCACGAGGTCGTGGGCCACTGCGAATTCCCACAGCCACTCGGCCCTGGGACTGTCCGGGAGGATCCGATCCGTCCCGTCGTCGTAGCTCGACGACACGGCAATCGCTCTGGCCCCGCCCTTGAGGATCATCTCTTCGACGACCGGTCAGCAACTCTCCTCAAGGGCGTGGGCGTTCGCTATCAGCTCGAATTCGCCGGGGAAGCGATCCCGGATCGCCAGGTATTCATCGTTCACGAACTTGAGGGCTTCGACCGTGCTGACCTTGAGCAGGTCGTGCGAGATCCATGCCACCTCGCCGCCATTGCTGGCCAAGCTCAGGGTAACGCCGGCCTTGCGCTGCTTGGCGACCGAATAGTCCAGGTCGATGAAATTGCGATGCCAGTTCACCGCGAGGGCGATGCTTCCCGGGTTTCGAGAAAGAGGCCGGGTGCAATGAACGGCACGGACGATGAAGCTATCCGCGTACGGCGGTGCGTCGGCCGGCGAAGTCCGTCCACGCGCCGTCCCCGTAGTCGTACAGCTTGCAGCCGCGCGTGGTGTCGACATACCAACGCCACGAGAACGGCTGCACCACGATGTGGCCGGCCAGTCTCCGTTCGAGCAATGCCTGCGCCTTGCACAGCCGGTACAGCGGCACGCTCATGTCGACGTGATGCGCCGTGTGCTCAAGGATGTGATGCAGCACCTGGCTGATGCCATAGTGAAACGTCAGGTGGACGGTCGTCGAGACGAACGGACTGGCAGCCGACCACGCCGCTTTGTCGGCATACCAAGCGATCGCGCGATGCGTGTGGTGCACATAGACCACGAAGCCGATCAGCGCATTCCACACCAGGAAGGACAGCACGAAGCCGGTGAGCAGCGCCCATGCGATCGAGCGATCCATCACGGACGCGGTGAGGACCAGCGTCGCGAGCCACGCGATCGCATAGGCACTGACGAGCAGGCTGTCCTGGCGGAACACGGGCCGGCGCACCGGACTGAAGGTGCGCGACGGAAAGAACATCCGCTTCCACCAGATCTCGACGAGGTAGTAGAGCCACGGCGCCCAGCCGCTGCGGTACACGTGCTCGAGCCAGCGGCGACCTCGTGTCAGCGCACGGTATTGATCGAAAGTCAGCGGCTGCCGGACGAAGTCGAAGCCGCGCAGGTTGGTGTAACCGTGGTGGACCACGTTGTGGCCGATCTCCCACAGGCTGAAGGGCGTGAGCGAAGGCAGGAACATCAGCCGGCCGAGCCAGAGATTGAGGGTGCGGTGTCGCGTGTAGCTCTGGTGGCAGCTGTCGTGCCCGAGGATGAACAGGGGAGCGATCGCGACGCCCGCGAGCATTCCGCCCAGGATCTGCAGCAGTGCGTTCGACGAGGCCACGGCGAGAACCATCGTGGCTCCGTAGAGCACGACGTCGAACACCACGAGCCACAGCGCGAGCGCCGTATCCGGCTTGGCGATCGGTGCGAGCCACGACCGGATCACCTTCCGATGCGGGATCGACGATCCGGCCGGCGTGTGGTTCGGTGCGATCAGAACCTCCATCCGAATCCTGCGCCGATCAGCCAGGGGGCGACCTTCAACGTCCCGACCTTCGTGCCGAACGACTTCACGTCGGTGCACAGCATCACTTTCTTGATGTCGAAGTTGAAGACCGTACGCTCCGTGATCCTGTCGTCGAAGCCGACCTGGACCGACGCCCCGAAGCTGTTCTTCTGCAGGCTGGGATCGAGCGCATTGGCCACCGGCGTGTCGAAGGTCACGCGTGAGAAGCGCGTGTAGTTCACGCCCGCGCCGACTTAGGCAAGGAAGTCCCCGAACTGGACGAAGTGGTATTGCGCGCTGAGCGTCGGCGGCAGGTGGTGCAGCGCTCCGATCTTCGCGCCGTTCGAGCGGATGTCCTGTCCCTGTGGATACGTGAGCACGAGTTCCAGCGAGAGCTCGGGCGTGACGAAGTACGCGATGTCGAATTCGGGCAGGACCTTGTCGTTGATTGACAGGCCGAGACCGGTCGAGTCCTTGTTGGCGCTGTCGAGGTTGGCGGCGCGCAACCGCACAAGCCAGGGTCGCTCCTGCGACCATGCTGCGCGCGGCAACGCGCAGGCGATCGCGAGGGCCGTGGTCAGCGCCGCCTTGGAGCAGGCATTCTTAGACATGGAAGGACCTTCCTGACGATGGAATGAAGCGGGTTTCATTTCACGTCCTCAGCGCATCGAGTGCGTTGACCTGCGTCAACTGCGGGCACCACGGCCGCCTGCGCGTTCGATGGTTCGACCCCGGTCATGCGGGCCGAAGCTGATACCCTGCCCTCTCCGCCTCACGGGGCACCGGCATCAGGATCAGGGTTCCAATGACGGTCGCTTCCATGCCTCACGTCGTGGTCGTCGATGACGAAGTCGACATCACGGTTCTGCTCGCCAGCTACCTTTCGAAGCACGGGTTGCGGGTCTCGCAGTGCCATACCGGGCGCGCGCTGCTCGACCTGATGGTGACCGATGCGGCCGACCTCGTACTCCTCGACCTCGGACTCGCCGGCGAGGACGGGCTAGCCATAGCGACCCAGTTGCGCACGCGCTGGAAGTGCGGCCTCGTGTTCCTGACCGGTCGCAGCGACGCGATCGACAAGGTGGTGGGCCTCGAGATTGGCGCCGATGACTACGTCACCAAGCCGTTCGAACTGCGCGAGCTCGTCGCGCGCATCAAGGCGGTGCTGCGCCGGATTGCGCCGCGTGCGGCCGATCATCCGGTCGATCCGCCCGCCCGACCACGCCTCCATTTTGCGGGCTGGGTGCTCGATCCCGACGCCCGCAGCCTGACCGACAGCGCCGGCACGCAGGTCACGCTGACCTCGGGCGAGTTCGACCTGTTGCTGGCGTTCGTGCGCAGTCCGGGCCGGGTCCTGTCGCGCGACTACCTGCTCGAGCAGACGCGTGGCCGCGAATCCGGCCCGTTCGACCGAACCATCGACGTGCAGGTCGGACGCCTGCGCAGGAAACTCGAAGCCGTTCCCGAGGATCCGCAGATCATCAAGTCCGTCCGCGGTGCGGGCTACATCCTGATCCCCGCGATCGATACGCGCCTGTGACCGCCCTCTCCCGAACGATCTCGACACCATGAACGCGGATATCTTCCGTTCGCTGTTCCTGGCGTATCCCGATGCACTCATCGTCACCGATGCGACCGGCCAGATCGTGCTCGCCAATCCCAAAGCCGCCGAGCTGCTGGGCTACACCGTGGACGAACTCGAGCACCTCAACGTCGACGTGCTCGTGCCCGACACGGCCCGTCCCAAGCACGCCCAGTACCGCAAGGCCTACAGCCACGCGCCGCGCGCACGACCGATGGGCACGCAGATGAACCTGGTCGCGAAGCGTCGCGACGGGACCGAGGTGATGGTCGAGATCGCGCTCAGTCCGCTGCAGAGCCTCGGCCTGCCGCTGGTCGTCGCCGCGATCCGCGACATCGGCGCCTATCCCCGCGTAAAACAGGCGCTGCGCCGCGCGCGCTACAGCGAACACCTCGCGCAGTTCGGTCGCCTCGCGGTGGACGCGCGCGACACCCGCCTGCTGCTCGGCGAGGTGCCGGCCGTCGCGGTGCAGGCGCTCGAGATCGACGTCGCCGCGGTCTTCCTGCGCGACGCCGGCAGTTCGGCCTTCCGGCTCGCGGCCCAGGCCGGCCTGCCGGCCGATGCGATCGGCGAGTTGCTGCTCGATCGACCCGACACGCTGCCCGGCTTCGTCGTGCGCGCCGGCGTCCCCGTCTTCAGCCGGCATGTCGACGAGCATCGCTTCACGTTCCCCACGGCCTTCACCGGCGCGGAGTTGCGCAGCGCATTGATGGTGCCGCTGCTCGAGCGCGGCGTGGCGATCGGCGTGCTCGCGGTGCACGCACGCGACGACCGGAAGCTCGGAGACGACGAGACCAGCTTCCTGTATGCGCTGTCCAACCTGCTGTCGACGAGCCTGCAGCGCGCGCAGACCGAGGAGGCGCTGAGCCACGCTCAGCGGCTCGAGACGGTCGGCCAGCTGACCGGCGGCATCGCGCACGATTTCAACAATCTGCTGACCATCATCCGCGGCAACCTGCAGGTCCTCGAGGAACTGTCGGCGATCGCGTCCGATCCGCTCGCGCCGCAGCTCGTCACCGCGGCCACGCGCGCGACCCGGCGCGGCGCGGAACTGACCGGCAAGCTGCTCGCATTCTCGCGTCGGCAGCGCCTGCAGCCCGACGCCGTCGACACCGCGCAGATGCTCGACTCGCTGGCCGACATGCTCCAGCGCACGCTCGATCAGCGCATCCTCATCGAGGTCGACGTCGAGCCCGGCTGTCCACCGGTCCTCGCGGATCCGGGGCAGCTCGAATCGGCCCTGCTCAACATCGCCATCAACGCGCGCGATGCGATGCCTGACGGCGGGACGCTGCGCTTCGATGCGCGCGCGTGCTCGGCGCTGCCCGCGGAGATCGCGGCGGAGATCGCGTTCGAAGCCGGGTATGCGCGATACGTCGAAGTTTCGATCTCCGACACGGGTTCCGGCATGCCGGAGGCGATCAAGGAACGCGCGTTCGAGCCCTTCTTCACGACCAAGGAAGCCGGACGCGGGACGGGTCTCGGGCTGAGCACCGTCTACGGCTTCGTCAAGCAGTCGAAGGGTGCGATCGGTCTCGAGAGCACGATTGGCAAGGGCACTCGGCTCACGCTCTACCTACCAGTCGCGCCGGCGGGCAACGAACTGGCAGCGACCGTCGCGGGTCGCGACGAGCGGCCTGCGGTCGGTCTACGCGTGCTGCTCGTCGAAGACGATGCGGACGTCCGTGCGATCGCGCTCAAGTTCCTCGATGGCCTGCAATGCCTCGTCGAGGTCGCCGGCACGGCCGAGGACGCGCTCGCCATCCTGGCAAGCGGCCAGCCGTTCGAACTGCTGCTGTCGGACATCGCGCTCGGCGCAGGGATACGCGGCACGCAGCTTGCCGCGGAGGCACAGAAGTGCAGGCCCGAACTGCGCGTGCTGCTGGTGTCGGGCTACTCGGCGGAGCTGCTGGACGCCGACCGCGACGCGCCGGTCGAGTGGGCGCTGCTACAGAAGCCCTACTCGCGCGAGGAACTGACCAACGCGATCAGCCGCGTCACGCGTCACGACTGACGGCGCTCAGTGCAACACGCAGGCCGTCGCCGTGCTCTCCTGCACGAAAGACTCGAGAGCGCCCAGGTCGGGGATGCAGATCTCGCGACGACCCCGCTCGTTGAACGCGATCAGGTTCGCCCGGGCGAGCTTCGACAGCGAGCGGCTGACGGTCTCGAGCGTCAGCCCGAGGTAGTTGCCGATCTCCGCACGCGTCATCAGTAGCGAGATGCGGTCGTAGCGCATGCCGCGGTCTGCGAGCGACTCGGCCCAGTAGCGCAGGAAGTCCGCGACGCGCGCATCGGCTGCCAGCGTGCAGATCGACATCAGCGAGTCGCGGTCGCCGACGATCGCGCGGCTCATCGCGGCATGCAGGCAACCGAGCAGCGCCGGCGTGTCGGTGCAGGCCGACAGGATGGACGCGTAGCGGATGATCCAGACCTCGCCGGTATTCATCGCGATGGCGTCGCAGTCGTAGGCGTTGCGGGCGATTCCGTCGAAGCCCATCCAGTCGCCGCGGAACTTCAGCGAAACGACCTGTGCGCGTCCGTCGGCCGCGAGGTTGACGAGCTTGCAGATGCCCGAGTTGAGCAGGTAAAGCTTGTCGAAGGATTCGCCGGCGCGATAGATCAGGTCGCCGGTGCGCACCACCCGACGCTGGAAGTCGAGCGACTCGCCGACGAGGCGCAGCGCGGCGCCGACATCGTGGACTTCGCGACGCTCGCGCGGCGCGTTGCGCACGGGCGGGAACGAACGGGTCGGGGCGAAAGGAACGTACGTGGCATCGAGCATCGGGGCGTCCTGAGGGCTGGGAGGAACTGAACCTATTGTAGGAAGCCCGCGACAACCCAGCATCAATCGCATGTGTCGCTCCGTAAACTTTCGTAAACGATCGGTAAACGCCGCTGTGCGGGGGGGGCACCGCAGCGCTTCCCGTTGATGGAGATCAACCGGGTTCGCGATGAAGGCCCCTAGGCTTCGACGATCCCACCCGACTGCCCTGGCACACCTTCTCCATGACCGATTCAGCAGCCTCCTTCGCCAGACGAAGCGACCCGCAAGCGGTCGCGATCCTGGCCACGGCGATCGGGCTCGAAGCGCGCTCCGGCGGCGACGCATCGCCGCTGCCATTGCGTGGCAAGAAGATCGGCCTGATGTGCGAGGCCGGCTCGCCCAGTGCCGTGCTGGTCCGCGAGGCGGCGGAAGGAATCGGGGCCTACGTGGCGGCGATCGGTCCGATGTGGCGCATGCTCGCCACCGACGAGGCACTGCGCCGCACCGCCGAAGCGATCGGTCGCCTGTACGACGCGGTCGAATGCGAGGGCATGCCGGCCACGCTGCTCGAACCCTTCGCGAGCCATTGCGGCATCCCGGTCTTCGCAGGCCTCGGATCCACGACCCATCCCACGGCGATCCTGGCCGAGTTGCTCGACCACCACCGACCGCTCGTCGACCGGCGCCGGCAGATCGTGCAGGGCGCCCTGCTGGTCGCGTTGCGCTGAGCGCGCTGCGGCGTCGGATTCAGGACAGGCAGAACGCGGCGATCTTCGTCCACATGCCATGCAGCAACGCGGTAGTGGACATCGCGACCAATCCGAAGCCCGCGATGCGCATGCCGACCGCCGGGGTCATCGAGCGTGCGAGCCACCCGGGACCCGCTGTCCGCAGGCGAAATGCCGTCGGCACGAACGCCAGCGCGGGTAGTGACCCGAGGGCATACGCGCCCATCACGAGGGCGCCGTCGACCGCGTTCGAGGCGAGCGCTGCGATCAGCAAGGCGCCCTGCAACGCGCCGCACGGCCATGCGACCCACGCGAGTCCCGCAGCCGATGCCCTGGCCGGCGACATGCGGCGCAGAGGCCGGACACCACCCACCAGGATCGTCGTCTTGCGGCTGACCGGCTTGCCGGTCCACAGCCACAGCAGGCCGACGGCGAGGAACGCCAGTTGCAGCAGGATCCAGAACGGGCGCAGCACCGGTACCGCCTGCGCCCACAGGCCGATCAGCGCGATGCTCGACGCCGCCACAGCACCGCCCGCCATGTAGCCGGCGACTCGGCCGAGATGGAAGCCGGTCGCGTCCCTTCGACCACCGGCAGTCAACGCCGCACACGGTGACCCGCACATGGCGATGCAGTGCGGTGAAGCGCCGATGCCCAAGACCAGCCCGGTCGCGATCAGCACGACGTTCATCGGACCATCCGCGCGTAGTGGTGCACGTCCCGGGCCGGCTGCAGGTGGCGATCGAACGTCATCGCGATCGCACGCACCACGAACCAGCCATTGCGAGTCACGCGCAGCGCGGTGTCGCCGAGCTCGACGAGCTGCGCGTCGACCATCGGTGCGAGCGACGGCAGTTCGCGCGCGAAGTAGCGGCACGTGTCGATCGCATGCGTCCGGCCGAAGGCGTCGAAGTCCAGCACGCCCTGGCACATCAGCGCCATGATCGCGGCGCCGTGGACCGTATCGTCTTCGGACAGCACGATGCCGCGGTCGACCGGCAATGCGTGTCGTTCGATCGCCTCGTAATACGGATCGAGGTCCTTGACGTTCTGGTGGAAGATCGAGCCGAGATGGCTGATCGCCGAGATGCCGAGAGCCAGCAGATCGCCGGGCGGACGCGTTCCGTAGCCCTGGTAGTCGCGTTGCAGCCGGCCCTCGCGGCGCGCCCGAGCGAGCACGTCGGTCGGCAGGGCGAAGTGATCCATGCCGATGTACTCGTAGCCGGCGTCGATGAAGGCCGAGATCGCCTGCTCGAGCAGGTCGACCCGCGCAACAACATCGGGCAGGTCCTGAGCGGAGATCCGGCGCTGCGGCTTGAAGCGCGTCGGCAGGTGCGCGTAGGCATACAGCGCGATGCGGTCCGGCCGCAACGCGATGGTCGACGCGACCGTCCGCGCGAAGCTCGCACGTGTCTGCAGCGGCAAGCCGTAGATCAGGTCGGCGTTGATCGAGTCGAAGCGCAGCGCCCTCGCGGCGTGCATCAGCGTCTGCACCGCCGCGAACGGCTGGATGCGATGGGCCGCGGCCTGCACGGCCAGGTCGAAGTCCTGCAAGCCGAAGCTGATCCGGCCGAAGCCCATCGCGCGCAGGACCGCGAGGCGCTCGACGGAGACCGTGCGCGGGTCGATCTCGATCGACATCTCGATCTCGTCGGAGAAGCCGAAAGTCGTGTGCAGGTGCGCGACCAGCGCACGAAGTTCCTCATCGTCGAGGAAGGTGGGCGTGCCGCCGCCGAGGTGGAGCTGCGACACTTGGCGGGCACGCCCCATTGCGGCGCGGATATGTCCGGCCTCGACCGCGAGCGCCGCGAGGTAGCGCGCCGCGCGATCGTGATGGCGCGTCACGATCCTGTTGCAGGCGCAGTAATGGCAGACCGACTCGCAGAACGGGATGTGCACGTAGATCGACAGCGGGAGTGGCCGGTCGCCCGGTGATACCGCCCAGGTGGCGGTGACGAGACCTTCATCGAAACCCTCGGTGAAGCGGTCCGCTGTCGGATAGGACGTGTAGCGCGGACCAGGGCGATCGAATCGTGCGAGCAACGCACGCGGCAGGCGCTGCCCAAGAGGCGGCGACTCTCTCGGCGTGATCAGGTCGGCATACATCTGCGAAGGTCAGCGCTTGGGGGTCGCCGCATGATTACGCGCGGCCATTGCCGGCGCCTCCGGCGTCTTCGCGGACTCGGCGTGCGACGCGAGCGGAGGATCGCCGAAGCGGAACGCGATGAAGCACGTCGCCAGCGCCGCGACGACGACCAGCGCGGGACCCGAGATGACGAACCAGAGCATCGGATAGCGGTACCAGGGCAGTGCGATGGGAGTCATGGAAGGCCTTCGTTCAGCGAGGGACGATGAAGCTGGAGCGCTCGATCACCGGACGACTCGCGTCGTCGAGCGTGACCAGGAAACGGATCGGATGGGCGCCTGTGGAGAGTGCGTTCGCGGTCGTGGCCGGCACCCGGACCGACACCGTGACCCAGCGCGCCTGAGAAGGCGCGAGGGTGGATGTCGAGCCGTCGACGATGCGGGCGCCTTCGACACCATCGATCGCGATGCGGGTCTCGCGTTGCCGTTCGCTGGCGTTCATCAGCTGCAGCCGGTAGAGGTTCTCGATGCTGCCGTCGTCGACCGTCCGCGCGAGCACGGACCGATCGCGCACGACGTCGACCCGCAGCAAGGGCCGCGACGCGAGGCTGACAACGAAGGTCGCGGACAGCGCGATCAGCACGGCGCCGTAGACCACCACGCGAGGTCGCAAGATGCGCGCGAACATCTCGCGCCGCGACCAGCCCTGCGCGACGCCGTTCAACGTCGCGTAGCGCACCAGCCCGCGCGGGTAGTGCATCTTGTCCATCACGCCGTTGCACGCGTCGATGCAGGCGGTGCAGCCGGTGCATTCGTACTGCGACCCGTCGCGGATGTCGATGCCCGTCGGGCAGACCTGTACGCACAGGCCGCAGTCGATACAGGCGCCGAGGTTCAGGCTCTTCGGGTCCGCGCCGCGCGCACGGACGCCGCGCGGGTCGCCGCGTGCCGCGTCGTAGGTGATGGTCATCGTATCGCGGTCGTACATCGCGCTCTGGAAACGCGCATAGGGACACATGTACTTGCAGACCTGCTCGCGCATGAAGCCCGCGTTGCCGTAGGTCGCGAAGCCGTAGAAGTTGACCCAGAACCATTCCCATGGTCCGAAGGAAAGCGTGAAGGCCTCGCTCCACAACGTCTGGATCGGCGTGAAGTAGCCGACGAACGTGAAGCCGGTCCACCAGGCGATCGTCAGCCACGCGCCGTGCTTGCCGGCCTTGCGGATGACCTTGTCGACGGTCCAGCCGCCGGCGTCGCGCTTCTGGTGCGCCCCGCGCTCGCCCTCGAAGCGTCGCTCGACCCACAGGAAGATCTCGGTGTAGACGGTCTGTGGACAGGCGTAGCCGCACCACAGGCGGCCGCCGATCGCCGTGAAAAAGAACAGGCTGTAGGCACAGATGATCAGCAGCGCCGACAGGTAGATGAAGTCCTGCGGATACAGCACCAGGTCGAAGACGAAGAAGCGTCGCGCGGCGAGGTCGAACAGCACGGCCTGGCGGTCGTTCCAGTGCAGCCACGGCAGGCCGTAGAACGCGAGCTGCGTGATGAACACCATCGTCCAGCGCCAGCGCGCGAACCAGCCCCTGGCCGACCGCGGATAGATCTTCCGGTGCTTCTCGTACAACGAGCCTTCCGCGACGATCGGAATGATCTTCTTCTTCGACGACGTGACGGCGCTGTCCATCGTCGCCTCAACGCGAAGCCGTCACCGGACGATGCGACAGGCTCCAGACGTAGGCCGCCAGCACGTGGATCTGCTCAGGCGACAAGCGGGTTTCGTGCGCCGGCATCACGTTGGTCTTGCCGTTGTTGATCATCGCGACGATCGCGGCTTCGCCGCGTCCGTGCAGCCAGATGCCGTCGGTCAGGTTGGCCGAGCCGATGGCCTGGTTGCCCTTGCCGTCGGCGCCATGGCAAGCCGCGCACACAGCGAACTTCGAACGACCGAGCTGCGCCGGCAAAGTCTGCGCGAGGCTCGGGGTCGACAGGCTGAGCACGTAGGCCGCGAGGTTGCCGACGTCCTTTGGTGTGCCGACCGCGGCGGCCATCGGCGGCATCGTGCCGATGCGGCCCTTGGTGATCGACTCCTCGATGTTCTCGGGTGATCCGCCGTGCAGCCAGTCGTTGTCGGTCAGGTCAGGGAAGCCCTTGCTGCCCTTGGCGTCGGAACCGTGGCAGGCCGCGCAGTTGTTCGCGAAGAGCCGTTCACCCATCGCCATCGCGGCCGGCTCGAGGGCCAGTTCCGAGGCCTGCTGGAGTCGATAGGCGGCGTACAGGGGTGCAGCATCGGCGCGTGCCTTGGCGCGTTCGGCCTCGTACTGGTTGGCGCTGGTCCAGCCCTTGCTACCTTGTGCGCTGCCAAAACCCGGATAGAGCCACAGGTAGCCGCAGGCGAAGGCGATGGTCAGCACGAACAGGCCCATCCACCAGCGTGGCAGCGGGTTGTTGAGCTCGCGCAGGTCTTCGTCCCAGACGTGACCGGTGGTGTTGTCGGTCGACATCGGGCGGCGCCGCGCCGCGACGAGCAGCAGCGCCAGGCAGGCCGCGAGGCCGAGCACGACGACGCCCGCGATGTAGATCGACCAGCCATTGCTGACGAAATCGCTCATGGCGACAATCCTTCATCGGTGCGGCTCTCGCCGTCGAACAGCAGGCGCGAGGCCTGCTCGTGATCGGCCTTCCGCGAAGGCTTCCAGGTCCAGAACATGAGCGCCAGGAACAGCGCGAAGCTGAGCAGGGTCACGACGCTTCGAATCAGGTTGATGTCCATGCGTTTCTCCCGATCACTTCACGTGGGTGCCGAGCGACTGCAGATAGGCGATCAGGGCGTCGAGTTCGGTCTTGCCGGCGACCGCTGCTGCGCTGTCGGTGATCTCCGCGTCCGTGTAAGGCACGCCGAGCCGCTGCATCGCGCGCAGCCGCGGCGGCACGCGCACGCCCTCGATGGGTTCGTGCTCGAGCCACGTGTAGGCGGGCATGTTCGATTCGGGCACGACATCGCGCGGGCCGATCAGGTGGATGCGATGCCATTCGTCGCTGTACTTGCCACCGACCCGATGCAGGTCCGGGCCGGTGCGCTTGCTGCCCCACTGGAACGGGTGGTCGTAGACGAACTCGCCGGCCATCGAGTAGTGCCCGTAGCGCAGCGTCTCGGCGTGGAGCGGCCGGATCATCTGCGAGTGGCAGTTGTAGCAACCCTCGCGGATGTAGATGTCGCGGCCGACCAGTTGCAGCGCCGGGTAAGGATTGATGCCTTCGGTGGCCTCGGTCGTCGAGCGCTGGAAGAATAGCGGGATGATCTCGACCATCCCGCCGATCGCGATGACGACCAGGATCAGCACGATCATCAGGAAGTTGCTGGTCTCGATGCGCTCGTGGCCGCGCAATGCAGGATCTTTTTGCATGATTGCGGGCCTCCTCAGGCGTAAACCATCTGGGGAATCGGCGACAAGCGCCGCTGACCCTGGCGGATGGTCATGAATATGTTCCAGACCATCACCCACATGCCCGACAGGTAGAGCACCCCGCCCACCAGTCGCACGATGTAGAACGGCCAGGTCGCCTTGACGCCTTCGACGAATGTGTAGACCAGCGTGCCGTCGGGGTTGACCGCGCCCCACATCAGGCCCTGCATCACGCCGGCGATCCACATCGCGGCGATGTAGAGCACGACGCCGAGCGTCGCGATCCAGAAGTGCAGGTCGATCGCCTTCGTGCTGTACATCGCGGTCCGGCCGAACATGCGCGGGATCAGGTAGTAGAGCGAGCCGATCGTGATGAAGCCGACCCAGCCGAGCGCGCCGCTGTGGACGTGACCGATGGTCCAGTCGGTGTAGTGAGACAGCGCGTTGACCGTCTTGATCGACATCATCGGACCCTCGAAGGTCGACATGCCGTAGAACGACAGCGCGACGACGAGGAACTTGATGATCGGATCGTCGCGCAGCTTGTGCCACGCGCCCGACAGCGTCATCACGCCGTTGATCATGCCGCCCCAGCTCGGCGCGAGCAGGACCAGCGAGAAGATCATGCCGACCGACTGCGCCCAGTCGGGCAACGCCGTGTAGTGCAGGTGGTGCGGACCGGCCCACATGTACGTGAAGATCAGCGCCCAGAAGTGCACGATCGACAGGCGGTACGAATAGATCGGGCGCTCGGCCTGCTTGGGGATGTAGTAGTACATCATCCCCAGGAAGCCCGCGGTCAGGATGAAGCCGACCGCGTTATGCCCGTACCACCACTCGATCATCGCGTCCTGGACGCCGGCATACGCGGAGTAGCTTTTCCAAAAGCTCACCGGCATCGCCGCGCTGTTGACCAAGTGCAGCAGCGCGACGGCGATGATGAACGCGCCGTAGAACCAGTTCGCGACGTAGATGTGCTTGACGCGACGCCTGCCGATCGTGCCGAAGAAGACGATCGCGTACGAGACCCAGACGATGGTGATGAGGATGTCGATCGGCCATTCGAGCTCGGCGTATTCCTTGCCCTGTGTGTAGCCCATCGGCAGCGTGATCGCGGCCAGCACGATGACCGCCTGCCAGCCCCAGAAGACGAACTGCGCGAGCCTGGGCATGAACAGCGGGACCTGGCCGGTGCGCTGAGCGACGTGGAAGCTCGTACCCATCAGCGCACAGCCACCGAACGCGAAGATCACCGCATTGGTGTGCAGCGGACGCAGCCGTCCGTAGCTCAGCCACGGGATGCCGAACGTGAGGTCGGGGAACGCGAGCTGCGCAGCGATTAGCACGCCCACCGTCATGCCGACGATCCCCCACAAGACCGAAGCCAGTGCGAAATTGCGCACCGTCTCGTCCGTGTAGGTCGTCGCTGGAACGCCCTGCATGATTGCACTCACATCGTCCTCCGCCCTGGATTGGTCCCTGATGCGAATTCTTGGACGAGGCTGGGTCAGGACCCTTGATGTGGGTCAATTGAAGCGGGTTCGGCGTCGAGGATCGACGCGCCCTGTTGTTCCAGGTCGTCGAACTGGCCGCGTTCGAGCGCCCATGCGAAGACCGCGATGATGATGAAGATCATCGCGACCGAGAACGGGATCAGCAGGTAGAGGATGTCCACGGCTTCGCCGTCAGCGGCGCGTGAGTTGCAGTCCGTTCGCCACGACGACGAGCGAGCTGCAGGCCATGCCGGCGCCGGCGACCCATGGCGGCATCCATCCGCCGATCGCGAGCGGGATCGACACCAAGTTGTAGGTGATGGCCCAGGCGAAGTTCTGGTGGACGATGCGGACCGCCTTCTTCGCCAGGGTGCGTGCTACAACGACGTCGCCCAACCGGTTGAAGAGCATTACGCCGTCGGCCTCTGCGCGCGCGAGCGTCGCGCCTTCCGCCATCGCCAGCGAGACGTCGGCTTGCGCGAGCACCGGACCATCGTTGATGCCGTCGCCGATCATCGCGACGATCTCGCCATGCGCCTGCGCATCGCGCAGCACGCGCAGCTTGTCGTCCGGCGTCATGCCGCCGTCACCGGCGATGCCGAGCATTGTCGCGATGCGCGCGACGCGTATGGGATCGTCCCCCGACAACAGCCGCACCCGGATGCCGTCGGCCTTCAATGCGCGTACAGCCTCGACGACATCGGCACGCAGCACTTCGTCGAAAGAGAAGCGTGCGGTGGCTAGTCCGTCGCGCGTCAGCCATGCCTGTGTCTCGACTGATCGGTCGCTGTCTTCCTGATTCGAGGCACCGAGGCGCCAGCGACAGCCGGCAGAGTCAAGCCCTTCCACGCCGTATCCCGCGACCTCGCGGAGGTCGGTCCACGTAACAGGCGACGGCCGGTGGCACGCAACGATCGCCCGCGACAACGGGTGTGCCGACGCACTTGCCAACGATGCGGCGAACCCTTCGATCCATGAACGATCATGGGGGTTGACCGGTTCGATCGAGACACCCTGCTTGCCGCACTCGGTCAGCGTGCCGGTCTTGTCGAGGAACAGGGTGTCGACTCTGGCCAGCCCCTCGATCGCATCGATCCGGCGCAGCAGCAGGCCGTGTCGGCCCATCGCCGCCGCAGCGGACAACAACGCGGAGGGGGCCGCCAGCGACAGCGCGCAGGGACACGTAACGATCAGTACCGAGATCACGACCCAGACCGTCCGCGACGGATCGATCAAGCTCCACGCGAAGCCCGAAGCGGCAGCCAGTCCGAGGACGCACCACACGAAGGGACCCGCCCAGCGATCGACCGCGGCCAGCAGCTGCGGCTTGCCGTTGCGCACGGCACGCATCAGTCCGCAGATGGCTTCGTAGCGCGTGTCGGCGCCGACACGTTCGACCCGCATCACGACCGGACCGCGCAGGTTGCGGCTGCCCGCGATGACGGCATCGCCGATCGCCTTCGCCACGCCGCGCGATTCTCCGGTGATCAGCGACTCGTCGGCTTCACAGGTGCCGTCGATCAGCGTGCCGTCGGCGGGAAAGCCGTCACCGACGAGCACCCGGACCCGATCGCCGCGTCGCAGCCGCGACGGGTTGACGAGTTCCGAACCTCCGGCGACGGTGAGACGCATCACGGCCGCGGGGACACGCTCGGTGGCCTCCTCGAGCAGGCGTTCGGCCTTGTGCCGCATCTGCATATCGAGCAGCCGTCCGGCCAGCAGGAAGCTGACGAACATCGACAGCGAATCGAAGTACACGTCGCCACCCGCGATGCCGTCGGGCATGAATGTGACGATCGTGCTCGCGACGAACGCACACGTGATCCCGAGCGCGACCGGCACGTCCATGCCGATGCGCCGTTGCCGCAGCGACTGCCATGCCCCCGAGAAGAAGGGTCTGGCGGAGAACGCGAGGATGGGCAGCGTGAGCATCCACGCAGCGAGGTCGAGGAGACGTTTCTGATCGGCCGCGAGGTCCCCGGCGGCACTGACGTACGCGGGGGTGGCCAGCATCATGATCTGCATCGCACAGAACACCGCGACGAAGAGGCGCCAGATCGCCGCACGCGATTCGACCTTGCGCATCGCACCGGCATGCGCGGCGGTATCCGGATCGGCCAGATAGCCGGCCGCCTCGATCGCATCGACCAGCGTCGCTGCCTCGATACGTTGCGGGTTCCAGCGCACCGACGCACGTTCCGATGCCGCGTTGACCTGTGCGCTCTCCACGCCCGGCAAGCGCATCAGCAGTTCGCTGATGATGCCGCTGCAGGCGGCGCAATGCATGCCGCCGATGCGGAAGACCGCTTCGATGAGCTGAGCGCGTGGAAGGCGCGACGACAACGCGGTGACTGGCATGGGATGCGAGGCCATGAAGGTCTCCCGGCGATCGCGGGACTACCCGCTCACCGTCGCACGCTGTCGGTCGCCGTGGGCGTAGCGGCGTATTCGATACCGGTCCGTTCGCCGAGACCCGCCGCGACCAGGACCGCGGTGGCGATCGTGACGGCGAGCACGAATGTGACGACGTGAGCCCAGTGATTGCGTTGCATCGATTGCTCCTGTCACGGGCGCCCGACCCCTGCCGTGCTTCCCTGAAGGCAAAGTAGTTCCCCGCCACGCGGCAAGCGTTGATCCACGTCAATCGAACGCCGGATGCTTCGCCGCGATCAGGCGGTCCGTGCAGGTGAACCGAATGCAGTCGCAGGATCGACACGGTCGAGCTGGTTGGCATGGCTGACGAGCGCCTCCAGCGTCACCCGATGGATCGTGACCGGCAGCAGGCTGAGCTGGAGGACCTTCGCCGTGACGCTGGCGTGCAAGAGACGCGCGAGGCCGCGACGATGATGCGAACCCATGAAGATCAGGTCGCATTTCGATGCCATGGCCGCGTCGACGATGTCGGCAGCCGGCTCGTCCGACAGCGTCTTGTGACCCTCGAACGGCACGCTGGCTGCCTTGGCGTATTGCTCGATGACCGCGAGATGGCGGTCGAGCGTACGGTTGATCTTGACGAGATGGTCGGACTCGGTCCGCGATTGATCGTCGATCGCGGCCGCGATCAGCGGGCGACGGAACAGCGGTGCCACCGCGAGTCCCACGACGGCGGCGCCCGCATCGTGCGCGAACTCGACAGCCGCGGCCGCGACCACTTCGGACAGGGTCGATCCATCGGTCGGGATAAGAATTCTTCGATACACGGCGGCTCCTTTGGCAAATCGTCAATCTATCAACCGACGACTACCGTACATTGACGCAGATCAAACGGCAGGACGATCCGGTGTCGTGGCTCCTGTCTCACCGCTTGCGCTGGATCAACACCGCGCAAGCCGCTTTCGCTACCTTGGGATGGACCTCCAAGCGTGCCCTGCCATCGCCCCCCCAACGGAAGCCGACCATGCAATATCGAAGCATCGCCGTCCACATCAACAACAGCGCCCGATCGATGGAGCGGACTGAACTCGCTGCCTCGATTGCGAAACATTTCGATGCCCACCTGATCGGTGTCGCGGCGACCGGCCTGCCGACCATCGCCTCCCAGTACGGCGGCGCCGAGATGGGCTTCTACTACGCGGACCTGCAGCGCCGTCAACGCGAACACTGCGTCGAAGCGACCCTCAGGTTCGACGACCTCGTCGCCCGCGCGGCCGTCGGCTCTTTTGAGCATCGCATCAGCGACGACGACGATGCCTATGCGATGACCTGCGCGGCCCGCTACGTCGACCTGGTCGTGATCGGCCAGGACGACGTGACGGACCCGACCATCGGCACGCGGCCCAACTTTGCCGAAGAGGTCGTCCTCCACGCGGGGCGGCCGGTCGTGGTGGTGCCGTATGCCGGGCATTTCGCCGCGATCGGCAAGAACGTCATGCTCGCCTGGGACGCGAGCGCCGAATCGGCACGCGCGGCAACGGATGCGATGCCGTTTCTCAAGGCGGCAAGGATCGTGCACGTGATGATCGTCAACGGAACGGCATCGATCGACGGCCACGGCGAGGAGCCCGGCGCCGACATCGCCGTATTCCTCGCGCGCCACGGCGTGAAGGTCGAAGTGGTCAGGGAACACAGCGACATGAACGTGGCGAACGTGCTGCTGTCGTCTGCCTGCGACTTCGGGACCGACCTGATCGTGATGGGCGGATACGGGCACACGCGCTTTCGCGAGATGCTGCTCGGCGGCGTCACGCGGTCGATCTTCGAGCAGATGACCGTACCGGTGCTGATGACGCACTGAACGGTCGCGCCGCCATCGGTGATAAGTTCGACCGATGGACGGCTCCCCTCCGCAATCCCGCTCGACCGGCGTCACGACCCGGCATTGGAACGCACGCCTCGAGGTCGGGGTCGCCCTCCGCGACGAGGCGAGCATCGCGGTGCATCGCCGTCATAGCGGGCCGCTGCGGCTGCAGAAGGCGCTCTATCCGGAAGGCCCCACCGTCGCGCATCTGCTCGTCGTCCATCCACCGGCGGGCATCGCGGGCGGTGACCGGCTCGAGATCGATATCGCCGTGGGGACCGGTGCCAACGCACTGGTCACAACGCCGGGCGCGACGAAGTGGTATCGATCGGACGGCGCACGCGCGGCGCAGGAGGCCACGCTGTCGGTAGCGCGCGGCGCCTGCCTCGAATGGCTGCCGCAGGAGAACATCGTCTTCGACGGCGCGGACGCGCAGACCTCCACCACCATCGCGTGCGAGCGCGACGCGACCTGCATCGGCTGGGACATCGTCGTGCTGGGTCGACGCGCATCGGGCGAGCGCTTCGCGCGCGGCGCACTGCGCCAGGATCTGGTGCTGTCGTGCGACGGCCGCGTCGTGTGGCGTGAGCGCGCGCGGATCGCCGGCAGTGACGCGCTGCTCGACTCGCCGGTGGGCTGGAACGGCCGTCACGTCGCCGGCCTGTTCTGGGCATGGGGCGTGGCGCTCGGCGACGAGGTACGCGAACGTTGTCGACTCGCGACGATGGCGCGGCCGGATGCCGGCGTGACGGTGCTGCGCGACGGTCTCGTCGTCGCACGCGCGCTGTCCGGTTCATCCGAAGACGTGCGTGCGTTGTTTCAAGAACTTTGGACGATCGTGCGGCCCGCGATGACGGGACGACACGCTACGATGCCGCGCATCTGGTCCACATGAGTCATCAAGGCACGCCATGGAACTGACCCCGCGCGAAAAAGACAAGCTGCTGCTGTTCACTGCCGGCCTGCTGGCCGAGCGCCGTCGCGATCGCGGACTGAAGCTGAACTATCCGGAGGCAGTCGCCTTCATCTCGGCCGCCGTCATGGAAGGCGCTCGCGACGGCCGCAGCGTGGCCGACCTGATGCACTACGGCACCACCCTGCTGGGCCGTGCCGACGTGATGGACGGCATCGCCGAGATGATTCCCGACATCCAGGTCGAGGCGACCTTCCCTGACGGCACGAAGCTCGTGACCGTGCATCACCCCATCGTCTAGAAAGAATCAACCATGATCCCTGGTGAACTGATGGCGGCCGCCGGCGACATCGAAATCAACGACGGTCGCGAGACCGTCACCGTGGTCGTCGCGAATCGCGGCGACCGGCCGGTGCAGGTCGGCTCGCACTTCCACTTCTTCGAGGTCAACGACGCGCTGGCGTTCGACCGCGCTGCTGCACGTGGCTTCCGCCTCGACGTCGCGGCCGGCACCGCGGTGCGCTTCGAGCCGGGCCAGGAACGCACCGTTCGGCTCGTCGCCCTCGGCGGCGACCGCGTGGTCTACGGCTTCAACGGCGCGATCATGGGACCGCTATGAAGATCGAACGATGAGTACGCGCATCACCCGCCAGGCCTATGCCGAGATGTATGGCCCCACGGTCGGCGACCGCATCCGGCTCGCCGACACCGCGCTCGTGATCGAGGTCGAGCGCGACCACACGATCTACGGCGAGGAAGTGAAGTTTGGCGGCGGCAAGGTGATCCGCGACGGCATGGGCCAGAGCCAGCGCATGTCGAAGGACGTCGCCGACACGGTCATCACCAACGCGTTGATCGTCGACCACTGGGGCATCGTCAAGGCCGACATCGCGATCAAGGACGGCCGCTTCGCGCGCATTGGCAAGGCGGGCAACCCGGACATCCAGCCGGGCGTCGACATCGTCATCGGGCCGGGTACCGAGATCATCGCCGGCGAAGGCATGATCGTGACGCCTGGCGGGGTCGACAGCCACATCCACTTCATCTGTCCGCAGCAAATCGACGAGGCCCTGATGTCGGGCACGACGACGATGCTAGGCGGCGGCACCGGACCCGCGACCGGGACCTTCGCCACCACAGTCACGCCGGGTCCGTGGCACATGGCCAACATGCTGCAGTCGGCCGAGGCCTATCCGATGAACCTGGGCTTCCTCGGCAAAGGCAACGCCAGCCTGCCGGGTCCGCTGCACGAGCAGATCGAAGCCGGTGCGATCGGGCTGAAACTGCACGAGGACTGGGGCACGACGCCGGCCGCGATCGACAACTGCCTGAGCGTCGCCGACGCGACCGACACGCAGGTCGCGATCCATACCGACACGCTGAACGAGGCCGGCTTCGTCGAGGCGTCGATCGCGGCGTTCAAGGGTCGGACGATCCACACGTATCACACCGAAGGCGCGGGCGGCGGCCACGCGCCCGACATCATCCGCGTCTGCGGCGAGATGAACGTGCTGCCTTCGTCGACCAATCCCACTCGCCCTTTCACCATCAATACGCTCGACGAGCATCTCGACATGCTGATGGTCTGTCACCATCTTGATGCGGGTATCGCTGAGGACGTCGCGTTCGCGGAATCGCGAATCCGCAAGGAGACCATCGCGGCCGAGGACATCCTCCACGACCTCGGCGCCTTCTCGATGATCTCGTCGGACTCGCAGGCGATGGGCCGCGTGGGCGAGGTGATCATCCGGACCTGGCAGACCGCGCACAAGATGAAGCTGCAGCGCGGCGCGCTGCCCGGCGACACGGCCCATCACGACAATGCGCGGGTCAAGCGCTACATTGCGAAGTACACGATCAACCCCGCGATCACGCACGGCATCGCGCACGAGGTCGGCTCGATCGAGCCCGGCAAGTGGGCCGACCTCGTGTTGTGGAAGCCGGCCTTCTTCGGCGTCAAGCCGTTCCTGATCGTCAAGGGCGGGCAGATCGTCGCCGCCGCGATGGGCGATCCGAACGCGTCGATCCCGACGCCTCAGCCGGTGCATTACCGGCCGATGTTCGGCGCCCACGGCAAGGCGGTCGCGCGCGGCTCGCTAACGTTCATGTCGCAGGCGGCGGTCTCTTCCGGCGTCGCCGAACGGTTGCAGCTCGACAAGCGGATCGTCGCCGTGCGTGGCTGTCGCACAGTCACCAAGAGCGACATGGTCCACAACACGCTGACCCCGACCATCACGGTCGACCCCGAGACCTACGCGGTCGTCGCTGACGGCGAGCTGCTGACCTGCGAGCCGGCGACCGAGCTGCCGATGGCGCAGCGCTACTTCCTGTTCTGAGGGCTGCCTTGCTGCGTCTCGTCGACCTGCTCGAGAGCCATGCACCCCGCGGGGCCGTCGAGGGCGCGCGCAGTCTTTTCCTGACCTGCGAGCAGCGCTTGAAGACGCGTCATCGCGCGAAGCTGTCGGACGGCACCGATGCCGTGGTGATGCTGCCGCGCGGCAGCGTCGTGCGCCCCGGCACGCGCCTCGTCGCCGACAGCGGCGAGATCGTCGAGGTGATCGCGGTGTCCGAACCGGTCTATCTCGTCGAGGCACGCGCCGACAGCGCCGACCCCGCGTTCGACCTGCTGCGTGCCGCCTACCACCTCGGCAACCGCCACGTGGCTGTCGAACTCGGCGTCAGCTTCCTCAAGCTGGAACGTGACCCGGTGCTGCGCGACCTGCTGCTGCGCCTGAACCTGAACGTCGTGTCGACCTTCGAAGCCTTCGACCCGGAGCCCGGAGCTTACGGCGGCGGTCATCGGCACGACACGGACGACGAGGGCGGCTCCGTCGGCGAAGCTCTGTCGCGCGACGCGCACGCGCCGTCATGAGCATCGCGATCGAGTCCGAGGCCGCGCTGCTGCAGCTCTCGAGCGCGGCGCTTCCGGTCGGTGCGTACAGCTACTCGCAGGGTCTCGAGACGGCGATCGACGATGGACGCTTGCGATCTCCCGACGACATCGCGCGCTGGATCGGCGACGTGCTCGGACTCGTCGTCGCGCGTTACGAAGCGCCGTTGTGGTGGCGACTTCGAGCGGCTCTCGACCGCGAGGACGACGACGCCTTCATCGCCTGGAACGACGAGTTCCTCGCCACGCGCGAGACGACCGAGCTTCGTGCTGAGACACTGCAGATGGGCCATTCGATGATCGAGCTGATGCAGGGGCTCGAGATGCCGGTCGAACTCGCGATCGACGCCTGGACCTGGCCCGCCGCGCACGCCCTCGCCTCGCATGCGTGGTACATCGCGCCGCACTCGGCGTTGAACGGCTACCTGTTCGGCTGGCTCGAGAACCAAGTGCTCGCCGGGATGAAGAGCCTGCCCTACGGCCAGCTCGCGGGCCAACGGATGCTGCGTGCCTTGCGTCCCGCGCTGGCCGAGGTCGTCGCGTCGGCATCGACAGCACTCGACGACGACCTGACCACGCAGGCGCCCGGCTATGCCATCACCAGCGCGCGCCACGAAAGCCAGTATTCACGCCTCTTCAGATCCTGACCTCATGAACCGAAGCTCGTCTTCCCCCCTGCGCGTCGGCATCGGCGGCCCGGTCGGCTCCGGCAAGACCACGCTCGTCGAGATGCTCTGCAAGCGCCTGCGCGCGCGCTATCAGCTCGCGGTCGTCACGAACGACATCTACACGAAGGAAGACGAGCGCCTGCTGGTCGCGGCCGAGGCGTTGCCGGCCGAACGCATCATGGGCGTGGAGACCGGTGGCTGCCCGCACACCGCGATCCGCGAGGACGCGTCGATCAACCTTGAAGCCGTCGCCCGCATGCAGAAGCGCTTCCCCGACCTGGACGTGATCTTCATCGAGTCGGGCGGCGACAACCTGGCAGCGACCTTCAGCCCGGAGCTGTCGGACCTCACGCTCTACGTCATCGACGTCGCGGGCGGCGAGAAGATCCCGAGGAAGGGCGGCCCCGGCATCACGAAGTCGGACCTGCTGGTGATCAACAAGACCGACCTCGCGCCTTACGTCGGCGCGTCGCTCACCGTGATGGCACACGACGCGGCACGCATGCGGGGTGAACGTCCGTTCGTGATGACCAATCTGAAGACGGGCGTCGGGCTCGATGACGTCGTCGCGTTCGTGATCGATCGGGGCATGCTCGATCGGAGTGCTACCGCGCCGCCCGGCCGCCCCTAGCGAAACGGTGCGTTCAAGATGCAGCCGATGCACCGCCCCACCGATGGAACCGGCGACCGCCAAATTCAAGGTCACGCGAGCTGCGGCTGCCCGGAACGACGGAAGCGACGCAGCCCGAACGCGGCGACGCCCGCGAGCAGCAGCGCGGTCGTGCCCGGCTCGGGAACCGTGCCGATCGCAGTCGCCGAGAGACTGGTCAGCACGGCGTTGACCGATCGCACGCCGGTGCCGTCGGCGTTGGCCGTGAAGAACCCGAAGCTGCTGAACGCGGTGTCCAGATTGCTCGCGAGCTGTGCCGTGTTGAGCAGCAGGCCCGCCGCATTGCCCGACGGCCAGGGGTTCAGCCCTTCGAGGTCGACGACGAAGGTGCTGTTCAGGTTGCCGCCCTGCTGCACGGGCGACAGCTGGGCCCGGTAGATCGCCGAGTACAGATCCGGCGTGAGGCTGGCGGTCGACGCGAAGCCCGGCGCGACCGACTGGCCGCCCACGATGAAGGACAGGTAACGGGCCAGCACCGTGTCGTAGACGAAGGTGCCGGCGATGGCCGCGCCGACGGTGAAGCCTGCGTTGACCTGCGATCCGACCGTGCCGGAGAAGCGGGCATCGATCAGGGTCGCCTGCGACGGCAGGGCGAAGGACAGGACTGCGACGGCAGCGGTCAGGGTAAAGAGACGTTTCATGCTGGTTTCCAATCGTTGGATAAAGGAGTCGGAGGAATATCGTGGACCGGACTGGCACATGTATGGACGCATCCGCTCAGTCGTCGTCCTTCGCGACGAAGACCTTGCCGCGGATCGCCGGATACGGCTTGCGACCCATCATTCCCGTCCACAGCACCCGGTTGAATTTGCCGGTCGGCACCTGGTCCGCCTCGGTGAAATCGAAGCCCGCCATAACCCGGTCCCAATAAGCCGCGTTGTGCCTGGGCTTGACGTCCGGCCCTGCGGCATAGAGGACGGGTAGATCGCCCATCGCGAGCGTGGTCGTCTTGAGCACCGTCGAAGCGACGCTCGTGAAGCTCCACGCGCCCGACGCGTTGACGTCGAACACGTCGGCCATCGGCCGCTGGAAAGCGGTGTTGAGATTGATGTGCTGCGTGCCGAGCAGGTCTTCGATGGTGCGCAGCGCGTTGACCTGGCTGTAGCGCGTGCTGACGACCGAGCCCTGCTTGACGTAGGGCCCGACCACATATGTCGTCGCGCGATGCGAGTCGACGTGGTCCGGTCCGTCCTGGCAGTCGTCTTCGGTGACGATCACCACGGTGTCGGCCGCGTAGCGACTGTTCGCCACCGCTTCAACCAGCCGACCGACGGCGAGGTCGTTGTCGGCCTGCTGCGCTTCGGGCGTGCTGACACCGCCGAGCGCCGTGCCGAAGCTGCCCATGTGGTCGTGGCTGAGACGGACCAGCGACAGGTTGGGCATGTTGCCGTTGGCGACGAACTGGTCGAACTCGCGCTTCCACTCGCGGTAGCGCCAGAGGTCCGGATAGTTGTTGTCGTAGCCCCGGAAGTAGACGTCGGTCAGGGACGCGAGCGAAGGTTCGAGCGGTGCGACCTGCACGATGCCCGCCGCAAACGGGTCGACGACCGGCGCCGCGATGGTGCCGATGGTGCCGATGTTGTTCACCAGGAAGCCGTAGTTCCTCACGGTCCCACCGGCCTGTAGGACAGCGTTGAAGATGTAGCCCTTCTGGACGCCGAACGGCGCATCGGACGAGGCATGGTTGCCGGTCCCGGTCAGGAGGTTGGCGGTGCCGCCGGGCAGGTTCGCGGATGCCGCCGTGAACGTGGTGGTTCCCGGCGGTCCGGCGGCCGCATCGCGCTGCGCGACCGTCGCCCAGTTGACCGGCACGTTGCGGTTCGTGCCTTCGGATTCGTAGGACAGCCCGCGGTTGACGAACGCGTAGTTCAGTTGCTGCGTGATGGTTTCGGTGTTGGTCACGCGGCCCTGCAGCGCCCACGACCAGCCGTCCATGCTGCCGTCGCCCGGGTCCATGAAGTTGTCGAGCGTGACGAAGCGGTTTGCCAGGTTGTGGAAGTTGGGCGTGATGCGCCGGCCGAACTGGGTCAGCGTCGGGTCCCCGTTGCCCCCGTTGGTGAGGTCACCGAGGATCTGGTCGTAGGTGCGGTTCTCCTTGATGACGTAGATCACGTGCTTGATGCGGCTGTGCAGGAAGTCCATCACCGTGGCGTCGTTCGCGACCGGCGTGGCGGAGTAGAGATTGTTCTGCGCGACCTTCGCCGTCAGCAGCGGCAGATCGGTCGCCGTCGGGACCGGCGCGCTCACCAGCGAAGCCCGCTCGAGCTGGAACTGGTACTGGTTGGACGCGATGGCGGTTGCGGCGGCGGCCGCGTTGCCGCCCGGATAGGTGATGGTCGTCAGCCGCGGGGTATTGCTGCTCAGGTGTCCCGGGTTCGGGCCGGACGCACTCTTGCCGTTGATGAGGTACATCCACGAACCATCGGCGCTGAAGGTGATGTCGTGCGGTTCGTAGGCGGTCGGGATCAATCCGACGACCTGGTTGGCGCCGACGCCCGTCAGCGGGATCACGGCCACCGAGTTGGCGCCGGAGTTGACCGCATAGAGCGTATTGCCGTCGCGCGAGAGCGAGACCGCGAACGTCGCGACGCCGGTGTGGCTGCCGGTCAGCACGCCGGCCGGTGCCCGCGCGTCGATGCGGGCCACCACCGTGTTGGTCAGGGTATCGATCGCCGCGACCTGATCGGCGTTGTCCTGCGCGACATAGAGCCTGCCCTGCGAGGCGTCGAGCGTCATGCCGAGGGCGTTGCCGTCGAGCTTGATCCGAGTCAACAGGCGGCCTGCGGTGGACGACGACACATCGACGACCGCCACCTCGCGATCGCGATCGGACGAGACGTATGCGGTGCCGTTGCCCTTCACGACGACTGCGAACGGGTAGGTGCCGCCGACGCCACCGGCCGTGGCCTCGTTGTTGGCAAAATATGGTCTTAGGTCGTGCTCGTAGCGGACCGTCCGGGTCACCGTGTCGATCACGCTGATCGAATCGTTGTAGTTGTTGGCCACCACCAGCGTGCGGCCGTCGGCCGAGATGCCCAGGCCGCTGGCGTTGGGCTGCACGCTCAGGCCGACGCCGCGGCCGGCGTGACCGAGTGCGATCCTGGCCGACTGGGCCCATACGCCCGAGGTCCGGCCGTAGACATAGACCGCATCGTCGTTGCCGCCCGCCGCGAACAACGTGTTGCCGTCGGGCGAGAAGACCAGACCGACATGGGCATTGGTCTGCTTGATCACCTGCGTGAGGACCGGCGACGACTTGTTCGCACCGCCCACGTCGTAGAGGAAGAGGTACTGCGTCGAGTTGGCCGTGTCCACGGTGCCGTCGGGCTTGTCGAGCGAGTTTTGGCCCGCGCAGAGGATCGCGAGCGTTGTGCCATCGGGGCTTAGCTGCGAGCGCACCGCTTCGCCGGCCACGAAGTCGGGATAGGCCGGCAGCCTGGGATTCAGATACTGCTGGACGGCTCCGTTGACGAAGGTCGGCGTGACGTACTGGCCGTTCGGCAGTGGCAGGGCACCGGTGTCCGCGGGCAGAGCGGCACGGGCCGACGGGTTCAGCATCATCGCCGCAGCGATGACGCCCAGTTTGAACAGATCCTGCCGCGAGCGATGTTGCATCGTGAGACCTTTCGAAGGGAGTGGTGATCGAGCCGTTGGGCGCGGCGCTGGTCGCGCCGCGTCGGCTCGCAAAGCCCGATCGCATTTGAATCGCCAAAAATGTCAAAGCGACGTCGCTTTGGAATCCACGCAGGCCCATCACCAGAAACGACAACAAGTCACAAGTTGTTCTGCGATCACCGCAATCTTCGAAATCGGTCAGCCGCTGCGCCTTTCGCGAATTCTTCGCCGCTGCGCCCACGGAACGCGTCATGCGCGACCACGGCGGCGTCACGAACCTGACGGTCGACAACGGCACCAGCAAACGGATGAACATCTTCGGTGGCCAGGCCTTCATCGTCGGCGACGTCAGCGGCGGCACTGGGGGCACCAACCTGTGACCTGCCCCCTCCTAGGCATGCCATTCAAAAGGTAGTGAAGTCCGTCACGCTGGAGAATGACGGGCATGAAGACGAGCAGATTCAGCGAAGAACAGATCATTGGTTTCTTGAAGCAGGCCGAGGCCGGCATGCAGATCAAGGAGCTGTGCCGCAAGTGCGGCTTCAGCGACG
>JANXTA010000136.1 GCA_025356395.1 Betaproteobacteria bacterium | reverse complement strand
GGTTGCGACTGAAGTTGTCGTTCGCTTCGACGATGCGCGATTCGATGATGACCTGGCGGCTCGGGATGTCGAGCTTGAGGATCACACCGCGGATCTGCTCGAGCTTGGTACCGGTCTCGAGCACGAAGACCTGGTTGGTCCGCAGGTCGGCCGAGGCCGCGCCGCGCTTGGAGAGGACGCGGTTCGCACTGCCACCCGACGACGAGCTGGATCCACCCGACGAGCCGGTACCGTTGAGAAAGTCGACGAGATCCTGGGCCTTCTGGTAGTTGAGCTGGAAGGTCTCGCTGCGCAGCGGCTCGAGGTCCGCGATCTGCGAGCGCGCCTCGAGGTCGAGCTTCTCCTTCGTCGCGAGTTCGTCCTTCGGCGCCACCAGGATCACATTGCCATTCTTCCGCATGTCGAGGCCCTTGGCCTGCAACACGATGTCGAGCGCCTGGTCCCAGGGTACGTCCTTCAACCGCAGCGTGAGGTTGCCGTTGACCGAGTCGCTGGTGATGATGTTGAGGTTCGTGAAATCGGCGATGACCTGCAGCAGCGACCGGACGTCGACGTTCTGGAAGTTCAACGACAGACGCTCGCCCTTGTAGCCGGCACGCGTGGTCTGGAACAGCTTGTTCGGATCTTCCTTCAGCGGCTTGACCTCGACCACCAGACGATTGTCGGTCTGGTAGGCGTTGTGTTCCCACAGGCCGCGCGGTTCGATCACCATCCGCACATTGTCGCCCTGCGTGAAGGTATTGATGGTCTGCACCGGCGTCGCGAAGTCCGTGACGTCCAGACGCCGACGCAGGCTGTCCGGCAGCGCCGACTTGGCGAAGTCGATGACGATCGATTGACCCTGCGTGCGGATGTCGACGCCGGTCTGGCTGTCCGACAGATCGATGATGACGCGTCCGGTGCCGTCCGGGCCGCGACGGAAGTCGACGTCGCGGATGCTGTGGGCGGCAACCGACCGGGACGACTCGGCGAAGCGCGTCGCGGGGGCACGCGCGGAGACGGCGTTGCCGGCGACTTCGGCGATCGGCGGTGTCAGCGTCACCACGATCGCGTTGCCGTCGATCGCCGACGTGAAGGCCACGCTCCGCTTGAGATTCATCACCAGCCGCGTGCGGTCACCGGCCTGGACGAGATTGATGGAGCGCAGATCGGCCTGATTGGTCTCGACGATGTTCTTGCCCGAGGCATTCGTCGTCTGCATGAAGTCGAGCGCGATGCGCGCCGGTGTCGCGACGGAGAACGAGGCCGGGATCGAGGTCGGAGCGATCTTCAGCGCGATCCGCACGACCAGGTTGCCGCCCTGCTGCGTGGTCGTCACGTCCTGGATCGAATTGTCCTCGGCCGCGGCGATGGCCGGAGACAGGACGAGGAAGAGCGTGGCTGCGACGATCAACCACTCGCGCATGCGGCTCTGGATGGACATGACGGATGCCGGAGCATCGCGCCCATGGATTTGCTTCATCGCTTGTTCTCCTGCAATTGCAGTGTCGTCGCGCGCTCGACCCACTCGCCGGCCGCGTCTTGAACAACTTCCTTGAGGACCACTTCGTTTTCGTCGATCTTGGTGACGATCCCGAAGTTCTGGCCGATGTAATTGCCTACCTTGACCTGATGAATCACCCCGTCTGCGCGCAGTAGCGCGTAGCGCAGATTGGGACGTTGCAATGTGCCGACCATCGTGATCGTGTCGACCGGAAAGCCCTCGAGCGGCTCGCGACGACGATTGAGGTCGGGCGCAAGGCCGCTGTTCGACTTGGCCGACAGGGCCTTCAAGGCGTTGGCGACCTTGCCCGGATCGAAAGGATCGATCTCGTTCTGATCCTTGTAGAGGAAAGGCTCGAAGGTCTTGGGCTCCGCGAGGGTGGCCGTCACCGGCTTCATCTCCTTGCGGGTATCGGCCATCCACTGGCGCAATTCGTCGTTGGAACCGCTGCAGCCGGCAACCAGCGTGACGGACGCGACGGCCAGGATCAGGTGTCGGATCGGCGTCATGGCTTGGCCACCTTGGGCGCCTTGCGCTGCGCCTGCACCTCGTCCTGATCGAGATAGCGGAAGGTCTTCGCGACCGCTTCGAGCGAGAGCGGGGTCGTCGCATTCGCAGGCATCGCGATGCTGAGATTGTTGAGCGTGACGATGCGCGGCAGGCTGGCGATGTCGCTCGTGAAGGCCGCGATGTCGTGGTAGCTGCCGGTGAGGCGCACGCTGATCGGCAGCTCGGCGTAGTAGTCGCGCACGACGGCCACGCCCGGCCTGAACAACTCGAACTGCAGGCCGCGGCCGATGCCGGCCTGGTTGATGTCGGACAGCAGCGCGTCCATTTCGGACTTGCTCGGCAACTGCTTCTCGAGTCGCGCGACGTACTGCTGCGCGAGTTCCTTCTGCTTCTTGAGCGGCTCGAGATTGACGGCCTGTTGCAGCTTGTCCTTGTACTGACCCTTGAGGGTGACTTCCTCGTCTTCGCCGTGTTGCAGCTCGGCGAGCTGGTCGCTCCACGAGAAGTACCAGCCCAATGCGAGAACAAGCGCGATGACGGCCATCACCGCTGCGATGCGCGGGGCGACAGGCCACGTGGAGACGTCCCGCGTATTAAGGTTGCGGAACTGGTCGACGGTCGACGAAAGATTGAGGGCGGCCATGGTCAGGCGTTCATGGTTTGGCCGCGGCGGTCGCCGCAGCGAGCGCGGGTACCGGGGCAGCCGCCGAGGCCGCCTTGGCCGGCGCGACCGGAGGCGTCTTGGTATCGCGGGGACGGTTGAGCGTCACGTTCATGGTGAACTGGAACAGGCGCTTCGCATCGCGTGCCGCACCGATGCTCACGGCCTTGATCTCGACGAGTTCGGGGGCCGTGACCCATGCCGAACTGGCACTGACGTTGCGCAGGAACTCGGAGACGCGCTCGTTCGACTGGGCGAGGCCCGTCAGCGTGACGCGCAGGTTGTCCTGCTTGAGGCTCTGCAGATAGACGCCCTCGGGAACCTGCCGCACCAGCTCGTCGAGCAGGTGGACCGGCAGGTTGCGATCGGCCTGCAGGTCCTCGACGGCCTGCTGGCGCGCCTTGAGGCCTTCGAGGTCCTGGCGCAACGAGGCGATTTCCTTGATCTGCTCGTCGAGCTTCTTGTTCTCGGACTTGATGAACTCGTTGCGATCGGTCTGGACGCCGATGTAGCCGTTGATGACGAACGCGATGGCGATCACGACGACCACGGCCGCGCCGAACGCGAGTCCGATCAGCACATAGAAGTCGCGGCGCCGCTGCGCGCGCTTCTCCGCGCGATGCGGCAATAGATTGATGCGAACCATCAGCCCGACCTCCGCATCGCGAGCCCTGTGGCCACGACCAGCGACGGCGAATCGAGTCGCGCCTGCTTTTCGCGGATGCCCGAGCCGAGATCCATGCCCTTGAAGGGATTGAGGATCGCCGTGGCCGCCTGGCTGCGGGTACCGACGACGTCGACCAGCCCGGGAATGACGGCGCAGCCGCCGGCCAGCAGGATCTGGTCGACACGGCTGTAGGGCGTGGACGTGAAGAAGAACTGGAGCGCGCGCGTGACTTCGAGCGCGATGTTGTCGGCGAACGGCTGCAACAGGTCGCGTTCGTAATTTTCGGGCAGGTCGCCGGTGCGCTTCTTGGCCTCGGCCTCTTCGGCCGAGAGACCATAGGCGCGCGCGATGTCCTGCGTGAGCTGGTTGCCGCCGAACGCCTGCTCGCGTTCGTAGATCGGCTGGTCGTTGAGCGTCACCGAGATCGTGGTGGTGGACGCGCCGATCAGGAACAGCGCGACGATCTGTCCCTCGCCTTCGTTCGGCATGAGGCGGATGACGCGATCGGCGGTGGCGCGCGTCGCATGCGACTCGATGTCCATGATCACGGCCTTCAGGCCGGCCGCCTGGGCGACCGCGACGCGGTCCTCGACCTTTTCCTTGCGTGACGCGGCCAGCAGAAGTTCGACGTCCTCGGGCGAGTTCGGCGCGGGGCCGATCACGCTGAAATCGAGACTGACCTCGTCGAGCGCGAATGGGATGTACTGGTTGGCCTCGCTCTCGACCTGGACCTCGAGCGCTTCCTCGGACAACCCGCCCGGCAGAATGATCTTCTTGGTGATGACGGCAGCGCTCGGCAACGCCAGCGCGACGTTGCGGGCTCGCGTGCCACTCTTGCGGACGGCGCGGCGAACCGCTTCGGACACGGCCTCGATGTTCTCGATGTTGCCGTCGGCGATCGCGCCCTTGGGCAGCGGCTCGATGGCGTAGCGCTCGAGCCGGAAGCCGCTTTCGGCGTTACCCGCGAGTTCGACGACCTTGACGCTCGATGAACTGAGGTCGAGACCGATCAGAGGCGGGTTTTTCGCCGAAAAGAGAGCGCCGAAATCAAAAGCCAAAACGGGTTCTCCGGGCTGTGAGCCTAAGCAAAATTCTTAGCATCGGGGTTGGGAAACTCTAGAAAAATCTATTATTTTCGTGGGTTTAGAGTACATAGCTCGATTGGTCTTCAAATGCTAGCGTCAGTGTTTCGGCGCTGTAAAGGATTGCCGCGAAGCGACCGGTGCAAAAACAACAGAAGCTCAAGGCCAATGGATACTAAAGTCCGGAAGGTCGACAAAGCCCTTCGAAAAGGGATCGTTTATCCGCCCAACTCACACGATCCGAACGCTCGCGTCGCCTAGGAAAGCTTCGGCCTCCCGCCGCTGAACTTGACCCGCGGTGTGTAACCTTCGCGCATTCGCACGTCCTTGCAATCGATCAAACGGTCCATGGCCCGCTCCTCCAACAAGCAGTCGACGAAGAACCTGCCGCTGATCGAGGACGTCCGCTTCCTCGGCCGGATCCTCGGCGAGGTGATCCGCGAACAGGAGGGCGTCGCCGCGTTCGAACTGATCGAGCGAATCCGTCAGCTGGCCGTCGCGTATCGCATCGATCACGACGCGAAGGCCGGACGCGCGCTGGACCGGATGCTGGTGAAACTGTCGATCGACCAGGCGGTGTCGGTCGTTCGGGCGTTCAGCTACTTCTCACACCTGGCGAATCTCGCCGAGGATCGCGACAACGTCCGGCGGCTGCGCGCGGAAGCCATCAGCGGCAAGCCGATCGAGGGCACGCTGGCACTGAGCTTCCAGCGGATCCGCAAGCACCGGATCGACGATGCGGGGATCACGGCGTTGCTTGAGCATGCCTACCTGGCCCCGGTGCTGACGGCGCATCCCACCGAAGTGCAGCGGCAGAGCGTGCTGGACGCCGAGCGATCGATCGCGCACCTGCTCGCCCAACGGGACGACCTGGCGACCGCCGCCGAGCGCGACGCCAACCAGGCCGGAATGCGGGCCCGCGTCGCCCAGCTCTGGCAGACGCGGATGCTGCGGACGTCCAAGTTGAGCGTGTCGAACGAGATCGAGAACGCGCTGGCGTACTACCAGAGCACCTTCCTGCGCGAGATCCCGCGCATCTACGAGATGCTGGAGCGCGCTCTGCCCGACCACGCAATCCCCACCTTCTTCCACATGGGCAACTGGATCGGCGGCGATCGCGACGGCAATCCCAACGTCAACGCGCAGACGCTCGAGGTGGCGCTGTCGCGCCAGTCCGAAACCGCGTTGCGCTTCTATCTCACCGAGATCCACGAGCTGGGGTCCGAACTGTCGATGTCGTCGCTGCTGGTGCCGGTCACGGCCGATCTGCAGTCGCTGGCCGATCGATCCGGCGACGACAACGTGCATCGCGTCGACGAGCCGTATCGACGCGCGCTGATCGGCATCTACGCGCGTCTCGCCGGTACGCTCCACAAGCTCACCGGGACCGAAGCGCTGCGCCATGCGATCGCACCGGGCGAACCGTATGCGGACGCCGCCGCCGTGATCGTCGACCTGCGTATCGTCGAGGCTTCGCTCGGGCTGCATTTCGGCACCGCGCTGACCGCCACGCGCCTCAAGCCGCTGATCCGCGCGATCCAGGTGTTCGGCTTCCACCTCGCCACGATCGACCTGCGCCAGAGTTCCGACCAGCACGAGTCGGTCATCGCCGAACTGCTGCGCGTCGCGCACGTCGAGGCCGACTACAGCGCGCAGGACGAAGCACAGAAGATCGCCTTGCTGATGCAACTGCTCCGCGATCCGCGCAACCTCCACGTCCATGGCGCGCGCTACAGCGACCAGACCCGCGGCGAATTGGCGATCTTCGAGGCCGCCCGCGCGGGTCGCGAGCGCTTCGGCCCGCATGCCATCCGTCACGCCATCATTTCGCACACCGAGGCGGTCAGCGACCTGCTCGAGGTCCTGGTGCTGCAGAAGGAATGCGGACTGCTGCGCGGCGTGCTGGGTGTCGACGGCGCCGGTGACGCGAAGGCCGATCTGATCGTGTCCCCGCTGTTCGAGACCATCGCCGACCTGCGGCAGGCCGCGGCGATCATGAAAGCGTTCTATGCGCTGGAGGACATCGCGGGCCTCGTCGTCCGATCCGGCAACGAGCAGGACATCATGCTGGGCTACTCGGACAGCAACAAGGACGGCGGATTCTTCACGAGCAACTGGGAGCTGTACTGCGCCGAGACCGCGCTCAAGGAACTCTTCGAGCCGCTCAAGCGCCGCATCGGACTGACCCTGCGCCTGTTCCACGGTCGCGGCGGCACGGTGGGCCGCGGCGGCGGCCCGAGCTACCAGGCCATCCTCGCGCAACCGCCGGGAACCGTGAACGGGCAGATCCGGCTCACCGAGCAGGGCGAAGTCATCGCCTCCAAATACGCGAACGCAGAAATCGGTCGACGCAATCTGGAGACGCTGGTCGCAGCCACGCTCGAGGCCAGCCTGCTGCCCGCCGCGCGCAGCATCCCGCAAGCCTTCCTCGAGACGGCAGGCGCGTTGTCGGCGTCGAGCATGGCGGCGTACCGCGCCCTGGTCTACGAGACGCTGGGCTTCACCGACTACTTCTTCACCGCGACCCCGATCGGCGAGATCGCCGAACTGAACATCGGCTCGCGTCCGGCCTCGCGCAAGACGTCGCGGGCGATCGAGGATCTGCGCGCGATCCCGTGGGGGTTCAGCTGGGGGCA